>CALXGL010000124.1 GCA_944387825.1 uncultured Oscillospiraceae bacterium
CTTCGGCTACGACAAGGGCAAGATAGGCTGCGAGCTCGGCGAGGGCTTCCACCTGCACATGCCCCTCAGCCTTTACGAATCCCTGAAGAAAGAATTCCCCGAGCTGGAATTCGTAGACGCGAGCGAACTTATCTGGGACATCCTCTCCGAGAAGTCCGAGGCCCAGATTGCCGACTGCCGCGAGGCCGAGGCAATCAACCTCCGCGCCGTCGCCGCCGGCATGGAATACGTAAAGCCCGGCGTCATGACCGAAATGGAGCTCTATAAGGAGATAGCCAAGGCCGGCTATCTCGCGGGCAGCGAACACTTCACCTACATGAGCCTGGTCTCCGGCGCGGAGCGCTCGCTCTGCGTGGGCTGCCCGCCCTCCGAAACCGAGCTCATCTCCGCGGAGCCCGGCACCGTCATCCGCGTCGAGGGCGCGGCCAAGCGCCACGAGCTCAACGTGCCCTTTACAGCCAACCTCGTCGTTGGCGGGGTGCGGAGCGAGCAGGAGCCTGCCTGGGCTCTGGCCCAGGGCATGATAGACGCCGCCGTCGCCGCCGTAAAGCCCGGCGCCAGCGCCGGCAGCGTGGCCGCCGCCATGGACGGCTTCGCCGCCGCCGAGGGCAAGGCCGGCTGGGTCGTGCAGCCCGGCTTCGCCGGTTCCGGCTTCGGCTGGGGCCGCGTAGACGGCCCGCTGCTCCGTCTGGGCAGCGAAAAGCTTCTGAGTCCCGGCATGACGCTCAGCCTGACCGCCTCCGTGCGCAGCGAGGCCGTGGGCATGCTGATACTGCGTCAAAATGTCGTCGTAACGGCGGACGGCTGCGAATTCCTGAACGGCAAAACCACCGAACCCCTGCTTGTATAAAACGCTTCGGGCCGGGATGCGTAAAGCATCCCGGCTTTTTTGGCAATGAGGCCCCCGCCTCTTGCGTCGCGTGTTACAATATAAGCAGCTGAAATCTCTCAATGGAGGCCAGGCAATGAGTACAAAGCAAAGCGAAGGTCCCGGAAAAGCTCCGCGCGGCCCCCTAGGCGGCCTTGTCAAGAAATTCCTCGACATGAACCTCGCGGCAAAATTCTCGCTCATGTTCTCCGTCATAGTCCTGACAGTGCTTATATTCACCACCCTTGTTCTCGCCGACAGCGGCCAGCGCTATCTTCAGGCCGAGCAGGACGCGCGATGCAAGCAGTCGCTCGAGTTTGTGCGCATACTCATAGAGAAGGAACAGCGGTATATGGAGGGCCTGACGGAGTATTACGCCTCCTCGACCGAGACGCAGGAGCTGCTGGCGCTCAGCAACGCCGGACAGCCCGTGCCCGAAGAGCGCACGCAGGATTTGCTGGAGAGCACCCGCTTCAAGATGTACCTGCTCAGCGTAGTATTCTACAATCTTGAGGGCGAACCCATAGACTATGTCTCGATTGACAATTCCCACGATCCCCTGCCGCAGTCCGGGCAGTCCCGCGAGAGGCCCTTTGAGAGGCTTATGAACTCCTACCGCGACGCGGAGTGGGAATATATCCCGCAGTATTCCGAGGTCTTCATGGAGATGGACCACTCCTCCAAGCTCGTGCTCTGGACTAAGATAGAAGACAGGAACACCCGCCGGGCCATAGGCGCCGTCGCCGTTTCGCTGGACGTGCGCAAGCTCATAGGCTCCGAGGTGGACTCCGACGCTCCTCAGAATTCCCTGCTGCTCTCGCGCAGCGGCGACATTGCCCTGAACCGCAGCGGCTATGAGCTGCCGGACCGGCTTGTGGACCAGCTGTGCGAAAGCGCCGGGCAGGTGCCTTCGGTGTATGAATACAGCTTTGACGGGCAGGACTGCAACATCTATTACCAGTCCTGCAGCGGCACGCCCTTCATAAGCTGCGTGATAGAGCCCGACAGCGCCTCCTTCTGGACGGAGACCTCCGTGCTGCGTTCGGCGCTGCTGATAATAAGCATCTTCCTTCTCGCCATGCTGGTGCTGGCCCGCATCTTTGTCGCCATGCTGTCCCGGCCGCTTAACAAACTCTCCGAGTCCATGGTCCGCTTCTCAAAAGGCGACTACAGCGCCAGAGCGGACTTCCGCTACGGCGACGACATAGGCCGCCTTTCCAATGTGTTCAACAACATGGTCGAGGAAAACCGCCGCCTTGTGGACCTCAACTATGTGCTCAAGCTGCGGGAAAAGGAGGCCGAGCTCTCCATCCTGCAGATGCAGATAAACCCGCATTTCCTCTACAACATACTTCACACCGCCTACTGGTGCGCCCTCAAAAACCACGACAAGCCCACGGCGGACATCATGTACAGCCTCAGCCAGTTCTTCCGCCTGAGCCTGAACCGGGGCAGCGAGCTCATGTCGGTCCGGAACTGTCTCGGCCTTGTGCGCTGCTATCTGGAGCTTCAGCAGCACCGCTTCGGCAGCCGCCTCAGCTGGAGCATAGACTCCGCGCCGGAGATGAACGAGGTGCTTATGCCGAAGCTCATACTCCAGCCGATAGTCGAAAACTGCATCGTCCACGGCATGGACAGCGGCGACACGGCCTTCGTCATAAACGTCAAGGCGGAAATCTCCGACGACCGCAGCCGCTTGAGCTTCCTTATAGAGGACAACGGCGTCGGCATCCCGCCGGGACTTCTGGAATTCTGGCCGGACCGCATGGAGGAGTATTTCCGCTGGTCGGGCCAGCCCGACGGCTCCGACGGCCAGCGCATAGCGCTGCGCAACATATACGAACGGCTGCGCATACGCTACGGGGACCGCTTCAGCTTCGAGATAAAGAACCGCGCCGGCGGTGGCACAAGCGTGTGCCTCACACTGCCGAACGACTATAAGGAGGCGTGACGCATGATAAAAATACTGCTGGCGGACGACGAGATTGAGGCACGCGACAATATAGTCCAGTACATCGACTGGGCCGCGAACGGCATGGAACTTGTGGGCGCGGCCGGAGACGGCGAAGAGGCGCTGGAGATAATACGTTCCCTGCGCCCCGACATCGCAATCCTGGACATCTACATGCCCCGGCTCAGCGGCCTGCAGGTCATCGAGCGCTGCCGCGCCGAGCTGGACGAGCCGCCCGCCTTTATCATCGTCAGCGGCTACAATGACTTCGCCTATGCGCAGCAGGCAATACGCCTGAAGGTGGAGGAGTATCTGCTCAAGCCCTTCCTGGACAGCGAGCTTATGGAGGCCATACAGCGGGCCCTGCTGCAGATAGAGCTGCGCCGCAGCGGCGCCAAAGGCGATTTTGTCAGCTTTGTACAGGCCTGTCAGGAGGAAAACCCCCGCGCGGCCTGCGGGCGCTATTCCATGGAGCGGGAACGGGCCGTACTCAACGCCGTCGCCCTGGGCACGCGCGAGGATGTAGAGCGGACGGTCGGCGAATTTTTCTCCGAGTGCGCCGCCGGACTGCCTGTCTCCACGGCGCTCAACTACGGCGAGATGCTGTACTTTGAGGTTTGCCGGCTGGTCATGGAGCGCACGGGCCGCTTCCCGGCGGAAAACGTTTTCTTCAGCCGCAGCTGGACGCGCGAAAACGTCTATGAGCAGCTGTCCCAGGCCCTGCTCGGCGCCGCGCTGGACGCGCATGAGCTCATAAGCGAGGGCAAAAAGCGTTCGTCCGTCATCATTGCCGCCGTGGACTATATCGACAGCCACTACTCCGAGGATTTGACTCTGGGGAAAATAGCCGGGGCCATCTATGTCTCGCCGCCCTATCTGAGCAACCTGTTCAAGGAAAAAATGGGGCTGAATCTCACGAGCTATATCCACAAGGTGCGCATAGACCGCGCGAAGAAGCTGCTGCTTGAAGGCTCGCTGAGCATACAGAAGGTGGCCGAGCTTGTGGGCTACAGGCATGAGAAGCACTTCATGCAGATATTCAAAAAGACCTGCGGCATGACCCCCTCGCAGTTCCGATTCAAGAAGAACTCATAACGCAGCGGGCCGCGGAAAGGGAACACCCTTTCTTCGGCCCGATTTTTTTGCCGTCCGCGCGTAGCATTTCGCCGCGGACGGCGTCTTATAGGGTGAAAGGAGGCGAGGACGTGGAGGACGGGACCATAATCGAGCTGTTTTTCGCGCGCTCAGAGCGCGCGGTGGCGGAGCTGGACGCGAAATATGGCCCGCTGCTGCGCTCGCTCGCGCTGCGCCTGCTCGCGGACGAGGAGGACGCGGCGGAGTGCGTCAGCGACGCCTACTTCGCCGCGTGGAAGGCCATCCCGCCCGAGCGGCCGGAGAGGCTGGCGGCCTGGCTCTGCCGCGTGGTGCGAAACGGCGCGGTCAGCGTCCTCCGTAAGCGCGGCGCGCTGCGGCGAAGCGGGCCCTGCCTCCCGCTCGACGAGCTGGCGGAGAGCCTCTCCGCGCCGGGCTCGGTCGCAGACGAGCTGGAGGCGAGGGAGCTAGCCGAAGGCATCCGGCGCTTTCTCGGAACCTTGCCGCGGGAAAACCGCGTAATTTTCCTGCGGCGGTACTGGTTTGAGGACAGTATACGCGAAATTTCCGAACGCTGCGGCCTCTCGGAGGAGGCCGTGAGGCTGCGTCTCATGCGGCTTCGCAGGAGGCTCCGGGACTGGCTGAAATCTCAGGAGGTGGACATATGAATGCTGAAAAACTTGCTCTGGCCCTCGCCGAAACGCCGCTTGAATACATTGACGAGGCCATAAGCTACCGCCGCGCGCGCAAAGCCCGCCCGGCGCTGAGGGCTTTCGCCGCGGCGGCCTGCCTCGCGCTGAGCATATACGCCGGGGCGAGGGCGCTGTGGCCTCAGGCCGCGCCG
>CALXGL010000125.1 GCA_944387825.1 uncultured Oscillospiraceae bacterium
GCGGTCAAAGCTCTCCCGCAGCACTCCGGAAAACGTGAGCGGCCCGCCGAGATAGAGCACATTCCCTTTTATTGGTCTGCCCTGCGCCAGGCCGGCGATAGTCTGGTGAACCACAGCCTGATATATGCTGGCCGCTATATCCTCAGTCCGTGCGCCCTGATTAATGAGCGGCTGTATGTCGCTCTTGGCAAACACTCCGCAGCGCGAAGCTATAGTGTACGTCTTTTCAGCGCGCTTCGCGGCCTCGTTCAGCTCCTCTGCGGAGAGTTTCAGCAGCGTGGCCATCTGGTCAATAAACGCCCCGGTGCCTCCGGCGCAGGAGCCGTTCATACGCACTTCCATGGCTCCGGAGAGAAAAAGTATTTTTGCGTCCTCCCCGCCCAGCTCAATTATACAGTCAGTGCCGGGAGCAAGGCGGTTTGCCGCGACGCGCGTCGCAAAAACCTCCTGCACAAACGGCACGCCTATGCTGTCTGCCATGCCCATTCCGGCAGAGCCGGAAATGGCGAGCTTCGCGGTCCCGCCGGGTACATAGGCGGCATATGCGCGTCTCAGTAGCTCTTCGCTCTTCTCCAATATATGGCTGTAATGGCGCTCGTAATCGCTGTAAATAAGCTTGTCAAAATCGTCAAGTACCACACATTTTATTGTAGTTGAACCTATATCAAGCCCGACACGCAATGCTTATTCCTCCCCATACCGGGCCACCGGCCCAGCTAAATGCAAATTATAAAACTTTGCGCGCAAAAATGGTGAACAAGTTGTGAACAGCCTTAAAAGTGAAACGAAAGCACCGGCTGTGACCGGTGCTTTCGCTGCCATATTGTTACGACCTCACTCCCAGGTTTTCCATATGTCCGCGCAGTATCCGACTGTAGCCAGCTTTCCGTTGCGCACTATGGGCGTACGGATATTGTCGGGGTATTCAAGCAGGCGTTCAATCCTGTCAGCATCCGAGGACATATACTTCAGTAAATCCGCATCCGGGGCCTTGCTGTCTATGAGTTCGTCCAGGCCGACTGAGCGCATGACGCTTTCCAGCTCGCGCCTGCTGATGCCATAGCGCGGCAGGTCAATAAACTGATATTTTATCCTTCGCTCTTTAAAATACCTTTCGGCCTTTTTGGTGTCGAAGCACTTGTTTTTCCCAAATATCTGTATGTTCATTGAGTTCTCTCCAATATGTCCAGCAGATTATTATAAAATATATCGTCCACAAGCCGCTCGGGGTAGTTCATCTTCAGCAGCAGATTATAGAGCGCGCTCAGGTCCTGGACCCCGCGCAGCCCGTCCGGCGTTGCGTCTATACCGTCGAAATCGCCGCCGAGAAATACGGATTTTTCCCCGCCAAGGGCAAGAAAGTGCTCAATATGGCGCACGGCGTCAGATATGTCCGCCTCTCCGTCCGCGAGAAACTCCGGGCAGAAATTTATACCCGCCCCGCCGCCGCACTTAACCAGGGCCGCAAACTGTTCGTCTGTCAGGTTGCGGGGGAATGCGGAGCACAGCGCAGCGCTGTCGGAATGGCTGGCAATCATGGGCTTGCGCAAAACTTCAAGCGCGTCCCAGAACGCGCGCTCGCTGGCGTGAGAGATATCCACCGCCACACCCAGTTCCTGGCATTCCCTCACGAAAGCACGCCCCTTTTCCGTCAGGCCCGCACCTGAATCCATGGCCGAGCCGCACAGCTCATTATCCCTGTTCCAGCAGAGGTTCAGCATGATAACGCCGGCGTTGCGCGCTTCACGCAGCCGCTCTGTGCTGCAGTCGAGCTGTTCCGCCCCCTCGACAGAGAGCAGCGCCGCAATTTTGCCCTTTGAATTGGCGCGCCTTACTTCTTCCGGCGAGCGGCAGAACTCCAGCACGTCCGGTCTCCGGGCGCATTCCTTCATCAAAAGGCGCGTTTTTTCGGCGAAGGCGCCATTCCATACGGCAAAAACCTGCGCGCAGGGACAGTAGGACCCCAGGCGTTTTATATCCAGATGACAGGCGTTTTCAAAAAGCTCACCGCCGTGTTCATATACGGCGGTGAGCGTGTCGCAGTGCGCGTCAAAGTAAGGGATGCGTCTCATATTACCGTTATAACAGGCAGTATCATCGGGCTGCGCTTGGTTGTCTTATAGAGGTATCCGGTGAGGTTTGTGCGTATCTTGTTCTTTATGCCGTTCTGGTCGCTTATGCGCTGATGGCGGCAGCTGGACAGGCTTTCATATACGACGCGCTTGACCTCGTCGATAAGCTCTTCGCTTTCCTTTTCATATATGAAGCCTCTCGTCACTATTTCAGGCCCGCCCACAAGAGAGTTGTCGTGGCCGGAAAGGGCGATGGATACGACAATCATACCGTCCTCCGCAAGGTGCTTGCGGTCTCTGAGCACGACGCTGCCCACGTCGCCCACTCCGCTTCCGTCCACAAACACCCTCCCGGCCGGGACGGTGTCCTCCACCTTGATTGACTTGCGTCCAAGCTCTATGACGCAGCCGTTTTCGGCAATAACAGTGTGGTTCGAATCTATACCCATGATGTGGGCAAGCTCTGCGTGCTTGCACAGCATGCGGTATTCACCGTGTACGGGTATGAAAAAGCGCGGCTTCGTAAGCGCCAGCATCATCTTCTGCTCCTCCTGGGACGCGTGGCCGGAAACATGCAAATCCGTATGACGGTCATATATAACTTCCGCGCCCTTATGGAACAGCTCGTCAATTACCCGGGAAACTGTTGTCTCGTTGCCCGGTATTGCGCTCGCAGAAATGATAACCCGGTCGCCGGCGTCAATGTTTATCTGCTTGTGCTCGGAAAAAGCCATACGGTACAGGGCGGACATACTTTCGCCCTGGCTGCCGGTTGAAATTATTACAGTCCTGTCTTTGGGCTGGCCCTTTATCTGAGTGAGATCCATGAGCACGCCGTCAGGTATGTCCATATAGCCAAGCTCCATGGCGACGCGTATCATGTTCTCCATGCTGCGTCCCGTAACGGCGACCTTGCGCTTATATTTGGCCGCTACGTTTACAATCTGCTGTATTCTCTGAATATTCGACGCAAACGTAGTAACAATGATGCGCTTTTCGCAGCCCTTAAAGAGTTCGTCAAACTTATCGGCGACTTTCCTTTCGCTCTCGGTGTGCCCCGGGCGCTCAACGTTTGTCGAGTCGCTCAGAAGGGCCAGAACCCCCTGCTTGCCCAGCTGTCCGAGCCGGGCGAGATCAATCATCTCACCCTGGATTGGGGTAACGTCTATTTTGAAGTCGCCCGTGTGTATGACGACGCCGATGGGCGTACGGATAGCCAGAGCCACAGAGTCCGCAATAGAATGGTTGACATGTATAAACTCAATCTCGAAGCAGCCGAGCCGGAACTTATCGCCCGCACGTTTCGTAAATATCTGCGTGTTATACAGCAGGTCGTGCTCCTCCAGCTTCAACTCGATTATGCCGGCCGTAAGCGGCGTCGCGTATATAGGCACATCCAGCTCTCTCATTACGTAAGGAAGGGCGCCTATATGGTCCTCATGGCCATGGGTGATAATAATGCCGCGAATGCGTTCCCTGTTCTGCTTCAGATACGTGATGTCGGGAATTACGACATCAACTCCGTAGAGCTCCTCGTCAGGAAAACCGAGCCCGCAGTCGACAACAATGATGTCCTGGCCATACTCATACACAGTGAGATTTTTTCCAATCTCACAGAGGCCTCCAAGCGGTATTATTTTCAGTTTTGCCATTTGCTTCTCCTTTTTTGATAAGGTTTATGTATATCTACGGTTATACTCATTATAACCGCCAAGTCCGAAATTCAATCTGCCGGCATATCCGCAGCGGCGGACGATACGCCGGCAGGCGCATGGTTTACATTTCTACGCGGCCTTCAAGCGCCCTCTGCAGGGTGGCGTCGTCCGCGAATTCAAGATTGCTGCCTACGGGTATGCCATAGGCAAGCCTGGTAACCTTCACCCCGAAGGGCTTCAGAAGGCGCGAGATATACATGCTGGTGGTCTCCCCTTCGGTATCGGGGTTAAGCGCCATTATAACCTCGTCCACCTTGCCGGATGCGACGCGGCCCACCAGCTCGGAAATACGTATGTCGTCCGGTCCGACGTGGCTCAGAGGCGAGAGCACTCCATGCAGGACATGATACACGCCGTTATACTCCCGCCCCCGTTCTATGCTCACTACGTCGCGCGGCTCGGCGACGACGCATATTACGCTCTTATCGCGTTTATCGCTTGCGCATATCGGGCAAATCTCACTGTCCGTCAGGTTCTGGCACACCTTGCAGGTGTGCACAGCTTCGCGCGCACGGATAATGGCGTCGGCAAAGCTCTCCGCCTCGCCTTCAGGCAGGCCCAGCACGAAAAAGGCGAGCCTCTGCGCGCTCTTTTTACCGATGCCGGGAAGCATGGCGAATTTATCTATCAGGTTTTCCAGCGCTGTCGGGAAAAATGATGCCATTATAATTAGTCCTTATATCTGAATTGCCTTACTCTCAGGCCTTTATATCTGCGGCCGCACGCAGGTCCGCTATTGCCTTTGCCCTGTCCGTCTTGCCGAATACCGCGCTTCCGGCCACGAGTATGTTCGCTCCTGAGTCCACCGCCAGCGGCGTTGTGCTCACATCTATGCCTCCGTCAACCTGCAGGTCGCAGCCGGGCTTGTACTGTTCAATCAGAGCCCTGACTCCGCGCAGCTTGGGAAGTACGTCGCGCATGAAGCTCTGCCCCCCGAATCCGGGCTCGACGGTCATCACAAGCACCATGTCCACATACTCCAGATATGGCAGCAGAACGCTTCCGGGCGTCGCCGGCTTTATGGCTATGCCGGCCTTCCTGCCGTGCTCATGTATGTCTTTGAGAGCCTTTATAAGCTCCACGGGCTGATCAGCCTCGGCATGGATTGTGACCATGTCGGAACCCAAATCACAGAACAGTGAGGCATACCGCAGGGGCCTGTCTATCATCAGGTGCGAATCAATAAACATGTCCGTACACGCCCGCAGGCTTTTAAGTACAGGCAGGCCTATGGAGATGTTCGGCACGAACAGTCCGTCCATCACGTCAAAGTGCAGCCAATCGGCGCCGCCTTTCCCAACCTCCTCGGCCTCGCGGCCAAGCTTTGAGAAGTCGGCAGACAGAATAGAAGGGGCAATTTTTATCATAACGTACCTCCGTAACGGCGTACGAGCTGGGCGCGTAAAATGATTCTGGCGGCGCTCGCGCGAGCCTTAGCTTTTATATAGGGGGCTTCCGGACACCACCGGAAGCCCCCAGCGGACACATTTGCAATTTAATTATACCCTATAAGCGCAAAATGCGCAAGGAAATGTACGCTTTTGTCCAAAATAAACTTATCCGGCCGAGCTGCTGCGCCTGACTATGTTGTCCTCTGACTTATATATGCAGCCCTCTTCCACCACTCCGCGCACACTGCTCGTAGGATACACGCTTACGCCGCGCCCGAGCACCGTACCGGGATTGAGTACGCTGTTGCAGCCCACTTCCACGTTATCTCCAAGTATCGCCCCGAACTTTTTGAGTCCGGTCTCAATCTGCTCGCAGCCGCCCTTCACAACGACCAGAGTTTTATCGCTCTTGACATTGCTGGTTATGCTTCCTGCGCCCATATGGGCCTTGTAGCCCAGAATGCTGTCCCCCACGTAATTGTAGTGCGGCGTCTGCACATTGTCGAAGAGTATGACGTTTTTGAGCTCTGCGCTGTTGCCAACGACGCAGTTCTTTCCGACGACGGCGCTGCCTCTTATGAAAGCGCAGTGCCGTATCTCGGCCCCCTTGTCGATAATGCACGGCGCACCGATATAGGCCGACGGAAACACGGATGCGTCTTTTGCTATCCAGACACCCTCAGACGGGCTGTCATATTCATCGGGGTTGAGCGTCGGGCCCAGTTTCAATATGAATTCCTTTATTGAGCCCAGGACCTCCCACGGATACGTCTTCCCCTCAAAAACCGGGGCCGCAATAGTGTGTGAAAGGTCGAGCAAGTCAGCAATTTTGTACATTATTTTACCCTCACAAGGTGCCCTGCGGAACGCATGGACTCAATTATCTCGTCAACAGCCTCTTCACAGCGCTCGTCGCTCTCCGCCTCCGCCATTACCCGGAGCACGGGCTCCGTGCCGCTCTTGCGCAGGAGGACGCGCCCTGTATCCCCCAACTCCGCCTCAACTTTCCTTACGCAGCCGGCAACGGCCTCATCGGCCAGAGCGGCGTCCTTATCGTCTACAATTACGTTCTTCAGCACCTGCGGGTATATGGTCACCGGAGACGCAAGCTTGCTGAGCGGCAGTTTCGTGTCCAGCATGACCTGCATTATCTTTATGGCCGTTATGAGTCCGTCTCCCGTCGTGGCATATTTGGAAAAAATAATGTGTCCGGACTGCTCTCCGCCTATGAGGTGGCCGTTGGCGCGCATATTCTCCCAGACATACTTGTCGCCAACCGCCGTTTTCTCATAACGGATGCCTATCTCATCCAGGGCCTTGTACAGTCCGAAGTTGCTCATAACCGTCGTAACAAGCGTGTTGTTGTCGAGCCTGCCGCGCTCCGCCATGTGCCGCGCGCACATATACATGATTTCGTCGCCCGAAACCGCTTTTCCCTGTTCGTCCACGGCAAGGCATCTGTCGGCGTCGCCGTCGAAAGCGAAGCCGACGTCCAGTCCGTTTTCCTTCACCAGCTGCTGCAGGGCAGCCAGATGAGTTGAGCCGCAGTCCACGTTGATATTCAGCCCGTCAGGCTTGTTGCCTATAACCACGGTGTCCGCGCCCAGAGCGTCAAACACACTTTTGGCTATCATCCAGGTGCTGCCGTTCGCGCAGTCAAGCCCCACGCGGACTCCCTTATATGAATGCGTGGAAAGGCTTATGAGGTAGCCAATATAGCGGTTGCGACCTGCCGAATAGTCCACAGTGCGTCCTATATCGGCTCCGGCGGCGAGGGGCGGCTCGGGAAGCTCCCCGTCCAGATATGCCTCTATCTCATCAAGGACGCTTTCCTCCATTTTCTCGCCCTGTGCATTTATCAGCTTAATGCCGTTGTCGTGATAGGGATTGTGGCTCGCGCTTATCATCACGCCGCAGTCGAAGTCGTCAACGCGCGCTATGTAGCTTACGCTGGGCGTTGTGGTAACATGCAGCAGATATGCGTCGGCGCCGGAGCTCGTCAGTCCCGCCGAAAGGGCGCATTCAAACATATAGCTGGAGCGGCGCGTATCCTTGCCTATTACAATCTTGGCGCGATGTTCACGCCCATAATACCAGCCGAGAAAACGGCCTATCCTGAAAGCGTGTTCCGCCGTCAGATCTACGTTGGCCTCCCCGCGGAAGCCGTCCGTACCAAAATATTTTGACATGTGCTGTAAATCCTCCATATAACGGACTCGCGGCCCGCATAAAGCGGGCCGTTATCCGGAATTACCGATTATGAAAGCAGGCTGGCCGCCTCGTTGTCAAGATATACCTCGACACTCTCATGCAGCTGCAGCAAACTTGCGGGTACCGCTATGCCGGGACGTCCCTCGATGGTTTTCTTGATAATCTCGGCTTTTCCCGCCCCGAAGGCCATAAGTATTATGCTCTTTGCAAGCATAACAGTATGTATGCCCATGGTGACGGCGTGCGTGGGAACCTCGTCTATGCTCTTGAAGAAGCGCTTGTTGGCTTCCCGGGTGCTGTCGGTCAGCTTCACAATATGCGTAAGAGAAGTGAACGGGGTAAGCGGCTCATTGAAGCCGATGTGTCCGTTGTTGCCTATTCCCAGCAGCTGCAGATCAACGCCGCCTGCCGCAGCTATTTCGGCGTCATATTGCTCCGCCTCGGCGTCGCTTTTTACGAAGCCTGAGGGCACGTGAGTGTTCTCCCGCTTAATATCTATGTGGTCAAAAAGATTGTGGTCCATAAAGTAGCGGTAGCTCTGATCATGCGTGCCGTCAAGCCCGATATATTCGTCCAGGTTGAAGCTCTTCGCCTGCGCGAAAGTAATCTTTCCGGCAGCGCAGAGCTTTGCCAGCTCGGCGTATAAATCCAGCGGCGTTGAACCGGTGGCGAGACCGAGCACCGCGTCCGGCTTCCTGCTCAGCAGCTCAACATAGCGCTGCGCAGCCTTCTTTACTACTTCTTCTTTTGTTCCGACAATTACCTTCATTGCGCCTTGCTCCTTACAGCATAGCTTTTATTCTCTCAACGGCCTCTCGGGTGTTATCCGCATCTCCGAACGCCGTGAGCCTTATAAAGCCCTCGCCGGACGGGCCGAAGCCCGCGCCCGGGGTGGTAACGACATTTGCCTCGTTCAGCAGCCTGTCAAAGAACTCCCAGCTGCCCAGTCCGTCAGGGGCCTTGAACCAAATATACGGCGAGTCGGTGCCGCCGTAGACCTCCAGCCCGGCGTCGGTCAGCCCTGCGCGTATAACCCTGGCATTGTTCATATAATAGCCTATCAGCTGTTCAACCTGCTTCCTGCCCTCGTCAGAGTATATGGCCTCCGCCGCTCTCTGTATGACATAGGCTGTGCCGTTGAACTTGGTGGATTGGCGGCGCATCCACATATCGTAAAGGCTTTCGCCGCCGCGTACAAGCGCACGCGGAATCACAGTCCAGCCGCACCTTGTGCCGGTAAATCCGGCGGTTTTTGAAAAGCTGCAGAACTCTATGGCGCAGGTCTCCGCCCCCGGTATTTCATATATGCTGCGAGGCAGCTTCGGATCCGAGATATATGCGCGGTAAGCCGCATCGTACAGTATTACGCTGCCGTGCTCATTGGCGTAGTCCACCCATGGCTTGAGCTGTTCCTTTGTCGCGGCCATGCCGGTCGGGTTGTTGGGGAAGCACAGATAGATGAGATCCGGCACGCGCTCCGGAAGCTCCGGGAAAAAGTTGTTCTCCGGGACGCAGGGCATATACACGATATTGCTCCACTTTCCATCCACGTAGCTGCCTGCACGGCCCGACATGGCGTTTGCGTCTATATAGACGGGATAAACCGGGTCGCAGACGGCGACGACGCAGTCCTCGGAAAAAATATCGCCGATATTCCCGCAGTCAGATTTCGCTCCGTCTGAAATAAACAGTTCATCAGCGCCGAGCTTTACGCCGTACGGCAAATAGTCGTTTTTAACTATGGCCTCGCGCAGGAAATCATAGCCCTCGTATGGACCGTAGCCCATGAACGTGGACATGTCTCCCATATCTTCCGCGGCGCGTTTGAGCGCCGCAACGCAGGCCGCGGGAAGCGGAAGCGTTACGTCGCCAATGCCCAGCTTTATAAACCTTTTGTCAGGATGGGCCTTGCCGGCGGCCTCAGCGCGGCGGGCGACCTCCGCGAAAAGGTAGCTGCCGGGCAGCTTCAGGTAGTTTTCGTTAAGTTTGAGCATTTTGCACCTCGGTTATCAGATAAACAGCTCGCCATCGTATACGGTGACGGCCGGCCCGGTCATATAGATGAGATTCTTGTCGCGGTCCCACTCTATCAGCAGCTCGCCGCCGCGCAGCATGAGCTTCGCGCTGTTTTCGCATCTTCCGTTGACCACCGCCGCCGCAAGCGCCGCCGTGGAGCCGGTACCGCAGGCCATGGTTTCTCCGCTGCCGCGTTCCCATACGCGCATCTTAAGCGTATTGCGGTCTATAACCTGCACGAACTCCGTATTGACCCGCTCGGGGAAAAGCGGATGATTTTCAAACAGCGGTCCTATCGCCGGAAGGTCCAGCCAGTCTACATCATCGACGAAAACAACCGCGTGCGGGTTCCCGACAGATACTGCGGTTACGTTCCAAACCGTTCCGCCCACTTCAACGGGCTGGTCTATAAACGCCGTGCCGCTTGCATCGACAGGTATCCTGGCCGGCTCGAATTCCGGCGAGCCCATGCAGACGCGCACGCTTTCAACGCGGCCGTCCTCGACGTTGAGCCAGAGAGTTTTTACCCCCGCGCCGGTCTCCACTTCGATAATATCCTTGTCCGTCATTCCGTGCTCATAGACGTACTTTGCAACGCAGCGGATGCCGTTGCCGCACATCTGAGCCTGAGAGCCGTCGGCATTGTACATATCCATCCAGAAGTCGGCCTTGTCTGAAGGGCATATGCAGATGAGGCCGTCGCTGCCGGCGCCGAAATGCCTGTCGGAAACCTTGCGGGAAAATTCCGGCCTGGCCTCCTGAGGAAGATTTTCCTCAAAACAATTGACATAGACGTAGTCGTTGCCGCAGCCTTCCATCTTAGTAAACTTCATATCCGTCACTCCCATCATTATGAGCTGCCGCCGGGGCGGCATAAGCGTTTTAATAAAGTGCCTCTCTGAAAAGCGCCCTGTCACGGGCCTTGTATTCAGATACGTTATAATTATATACGACTTTTACGCACGTTGCAACACAATATTGAGCTTGCCGCCGCGCCCCCCTGTAGAAGTACAATACATGTTGGACAGTTGAATAAAAAGGGATGAAGGATAAGGCCTCATCGGTTATAGTTGGAGTTGCAAGACAACAACATAACGAGAGAGGGCCTATCCTTCATGAGCAAGAGTATAACACAGGACATGGCATACAGGCAATCCCTGATGAAGTACGCGGAGAAATATGGAGTAGCTAAAGCCAGCCGGAAGTACAACAAGAGCCGATCGTACATCTACTTCTGGAAGACCCGGTGGGATGGGACGGTAGAGTCCCTTGCCTGCCAGCCCCGGCGGCCACACCACCATCCCAACCAGCACACAGAGAAGGAGCTGAAGCTGATCCGGGACATGCGCCGCAGGAGCCCTCACCTCGGTATGGTGGAGCTATGGCACCGCCTGCAGAAACGCGGCTACACCCGCCGCCCGGAGAGCCTGTTCCGTGTCATGAGGAAGCTGGGCCTGTTTCCAAAGGCGGAGAAGAAGCCGGCTTACAAGCCCAAGC
>CALXGL010000126.1 GCA_944387825.1 uncultured Oscillospiraceae bacterium
TTATCCCTCGCGGCGAAGAAGGCCTTGCCTATGTTCTGGGCCTTGGTGACGCAGCCGACGTCGAGGTCCTTCATCTCAGCCTTGTTCAGGCCCCAGGTGGCGAAGCCGATGCGCATATTGTAGAGCATGCACATGTTGCGCGCTATCTGCTCGCCGCTGTGGTCGGTCACGGGGTAGACCACTATCTCGTCGCCGTTCAGGCTGCCGAGGCCCAGCGGCTTGGGCGGATGACCGTAGAAGACGCTGAGGGTGGTGTTCAGCTCGGGCACTGCGCGGCCGTTGCTGTCCATGTCGATGAACTTAATGCGCTTGTCGGGGTCCTTGTCGGAGAGAATCGCAACGAGCATGGGCACGAAGGTGTTGAAGCCGCCCATTTCGCCGGAGTAGAGATACTTGAGGTTCTTGCCCTCGGCCTGGAAAGCCTTCTGGAAGGCCTTGAACGCGTAGACGGCGTCAGGCCCGAAGAGGGGCATATTAGGGTCGAGCATGGCCACGGGGGAGCCGAGACCGGCCACCATGCAGGCGTACTCGTCGTCGCCAATCTCGTCCACGTCCAGCAGGTCGAGCTCTATCTTCTCGCCCGTGGCGTTGAGGTTGTCAAGCATGCCGAGGCCCTGAGAAATGGAGCCGCCGCCGCCGGCGCCCAGCAGGGTCGCGCCGTAAAGTATCTCGCGGATGTCCTGTTCGTAAAGTTTTCTCATGTTGCTGTCCTCCTGTTTGAAAATATTCGTTTGCAGCAGCCGCGCTGCTGCGCGGCTGCTGACGGTAAAGCTTTATTCGGCGCTCTCGGCGTATCTCTTCTTGCTCACACCAAACAGAGGATAGAGAATCAGATACAGCACGCAGGCAATCACAATGCCGTTTATCGTCGGCACAAAGATGCTCGGGAAAGCGAGGGCCACGACCGAGCCGCCTATCCAGGCGAGTATGCCGGCCCAGTTGAAGCCTGCAACGGGCTTCCAGCTCTTCGGGTTGGCCCTGTTAAAGACAACGTAGTCCATAATCACGACGCCTGCCACGGGCGGGATGAAAGCCGCGAGGATGTTCAGGAAGTTGTTGAAGTAGTTCGTGATGCCGAGAATGGCCAGCGCGGTGCCGAGCACGCCGGCGATAAGCGTGAACATGGCGCGCTTTTCGTCCTTCGCGCGGGTGAGGCTCAGCAGGGCAAAGCCCGCGGAGTATGCGTTGGAGACGTTGGTCGTCCAGGTCGCGAGCACGAGGACAAGCAGGCCGAGTATCGGCGAGCCGACGCTCGAGAGCATGGTGACGATGCTGCCGGTGTCCATGCCGGCGGCGCCGGAGTGGATGGCCAGCACGCTGCCCATGAGCAGGGTGCCGACGCCCATCGGGATAACGCCGACGATGCTCGAGATGATGACGTCGCGGCGGTTCTTGCAGTAACGTGTCGTGTCGCCGGAGAGGACGCTGCCGGTGGCAAAGCCGCCGACGGCCATGCCTATGGCGGAAACCATCGTTATGCTTCCGGTGGGCTCATAGTTGGCGATGGCCGCAGCGGACTCGGAGTCGCTGAAGACGACTATCGCAGCATATACAAGTATGACAACCAGCGCCGGAACGGATACGACGTTGAGAATCTTTATCCAGTTGATGCCGAAAACGGCGGTGAGGCACATGATGAGGCCCCATATGACGGTGGAGAGCCAGCCCGGGATGGAGAGGCCCATCGTCGCCAGAATCCCCGCGAAGGCTTCGCCGCAGACGACGGCCTGGAAGCCGAACCAGCAGATGAAGCAGAAGGCGATTATGAAGGAGACGACATAGCCGGAGCCTATCTTGCCGAAGGCGCCGGAGGCGGCCACAACGGTGGGAACGCCCTTGTCCGCGGAGAGTATGCTCATGAGCACCATGAGCAGCACACATATAGCGTAGCCCAGGAACATCGCAAGCACGCCCTGGCCAAAGGGCATACCTGCGGTTATACCCGCACCAACCATCAGCGCCGGGACGCAGCAGACGCCGCCGGCCCATATAAAGGCTATGCTGGGCCAGCTCTTGCGATCAGCCTGGCTGACTTCGCTCAAGCCGACATTTTCTATACCTGAATTGTTCTTCGCCACTGTTTTTCCCCCTTTTTTGATTATGAGGACAGATTCGCGCAAATCTTATTTATCATTTTAAAGCATTCAATCAGCGTTGTAATTGTCCGTTTGGACAAAATAAAAAGAGGGCCGTTCATCTCAAACGGACAAACGGCCCCGCATATGTTCAATTTTATCCTCCGGTAATCCTGTAAAGCGCCGAGGCGATATAGAGCAAATAGCTGCCGGGCATCTGCACGGGTGAGTATCCGGTCAGTTCATTTACCTGTTTCAGCCTGTACTTCACGGTGTTCAGGTGTACGTAAAGGCGTCTGGACGTCTCAGCCATGTTGGACGACGTATCCAGCAGATATGTTGCCAATGTTGGCATCAACTCCGTATTTGCAGCCTTAATTTGCGATATTACGTCAAGATATTGCTCCAGGTCATCCCTGCTCTCAATAATATCGTTGCATATTTTCGCAAAGGAGATGTCCTCCATTTTAAGGAATTTCACGCCCGGAAAAATCCTTCTGGCCGTCTTCCAGTTTGCAAGGCTCTGAACATATGCGCGATGCGCCTCGGCGCTGTTTGAGAGGTGTCCGCAGCAGACAATATCGTAGCTGCCGGCTATGCCGTCCAGTCTGTCAATGGAATAAAAGGCGTCGGCCTCCGCAGGAGTGAGCGGCGTCCCGGTCGTAAAGGCCACAAGCGTATCGTCGTAATAGCTCACGAGGACGGGGTTGGAGTAGGCGGAGAAATAGTCCGTACAGCTCCTGAGCGCCAGCTCGCTGACCTCCTGCTGCTCCTCCAGCGGCATAAACAGCCACATCTCTTTCAGGTCCCCAACGCGTACGTTGAATATCTTCGCGAGCTGGTCCTTCTGGAGCGGATCGTCGTTGATAATGGCCCTCACCAGCTCCGAAATCACGAACCTGCCGCGATCCTTATTCCAAATCTGTATGAAGAGCCGCACGCATTCGCTGCATTGCCAGAGCATGTCCGGCGTCGTGCGGCTGCCGTAGGATATTACGAAGAGGCGCATATCCGAATTGTCCAGCAGATGCGGGCAGCGCTGCAGATAGGCCGTTCCGCCTCCGAGCTCAACCTCCAGCTCGCCGTCCAGGCCTATGCGCTCAACCAGCTCCGGTATTTTTTCAGTCAGTACGCCGGAAAGCGAGCGCGGCCAGAAGGCCGCCGTATTCATGCCGCGCCGGCGCTCCATCAGGACTATGGAGAGGCGCAGATACTCGCTGAGCATGCGCAGCAGCGTATCCATGCTGCGCTTCTGCGCCGGCAGCGCGGACAGGCGGCTCAGAATTGTTGTAACAAAGAAGCGGTCCCTCTGCTGCTCCCGGTAGACCTGG
>CALXGL010000127.1 GCA_944387825.1 uncultured Oscillospiraceae bacterium
TGCGCAGGCAGCGGGTGCAGGCGTAGACGTGCTTGGGGCTGCCGTCCACGATGGCCTTTACGCGCTTAACGTTGGGCTTCCAGGTGCGGTTGGAGCGCCTGTGGGAATGGCTGACCTTGATGCCGAAAGCCATATCCTTGCCGCAGAATTCACACTTTGCCATTTAGTTGCACCTCCGTTCCAGCTTATTTGTTTTTAACAGCCTTAATATAATAGCACTACGGACCGCCAAATGCAAGATAAATCTTAAATTCCCGCGCAGCATATTCTGAAAGGGCCCGCCGGCGCATAAACTTATTGCCAAAACGGTCCCGGGTGGGTAAAATATAAGCAGCAGATACGGTGCAGCGCACCAGAAGGAGGCGCCATGAAAAGCGAAGAGTATTCCGTGAGCCTGAGCAGCGTGGTAAAGGAGCAGGGCCTTACCGTCCTGCGCGCGTCCAGGGATTTCGATACCGTACGCGTCCGCACCGCGGACGTCAACCGTCCCGCGCTGCAGCTGGCCGGATTTTACGATTATTTTGACCCCAAAAGGCTTCAGCTCATAGGCCGCGTCGAGAGCACCTACCTCAGGAGCCTCGGCGAAGCCGAACGCCGAGAGGCGCTGGAGCGGTTCATGCGTTTTGACATCTGTGCCATAATACTCTGCCACGGCATAGGCGACATGCCCATGCTCATGGAAATAGCGGAGAAATATGACCGCACGGTCATGAGCACCACCGAGGACACCTCCACGTTTATGGCGGACCTCATCAGCATGCTGCGCGAAGCCATGGCCCCGCGCATTACCATGCACGGAGTGCTTGTCGAGGTGTACGGCGAGGGCCTGCTGATAACCGGTGACTCCGGCGTGGGCAAGAGCGAGACCGCCCTTGAGCTCATAAAGCGCGGCCACCGGCTTATAGCCGACGACGCGGTCATCATAAGGCGCATCTCGCGCGAAACCCTGCTGGGCACCGCTCCTGAGCTGATACGCTATTACATGGAGCTGCGCGGCATAGGAGTAATAAACGCGCGGCACATATTCGGCGTCGGCGCGGTAAAGCCGGAGACCAATGTGGACCTGGTCGTCAACTTTGAGCTCTGGGACGACGAAAAGGCCTATGACCGGCTCGGGCTGGAGACCGAATATACGAGCATTCTCGGGGTGCGCATACCCCAGTACACGATACCCGTGCGCCCGGGCCGGAATCTGGCCGTCATTCTCGAGCTGGCGGCCATGAATAACCGCCAGAAGAAGATGGGCTACAACGCCGCCGAGGCGCTCGCGCGCGAGCACGACGCCCTTGTCGATTTGGGAAAGGACTTCTGAATGCCTGATTATTCCGCTCTCGCAAAAGACCTGAAGGCCGCCCTTCCCGGGCTGGAGCTTCTCGAATACGAGCCTATGGATGAGCGCTGCTCCTTCAAAATAGGCGGCAGAGCGCGGCTGATGCTGCTGCCCGGTTCGGCGGAGGATGCGGCCCTGGCGCTGAAGCTTCTGCGCGCGGCGGGCGCGGATATACTGCTCTGCGGCAACTGCACCAACCTGCTCATGCCCGACGAGGGCTATATGGGTGCGGTGGTGTGCATGTCCAAGCCAATGAGCGCTCTGGAATCTCCGGACGGGACGCGCATACGCGCAGGCGCCGGGGCGACGCTCAACGCCCTTGCCGTCTTCGCCGCCCGGCACTCGCTCACGGGACTGGAGTTTGCCCACGGCATCCCCGGCAGCGTGGGCGGCGGCGTTGCAATGAATGCCGGAGCCTACGGCGGCGAGCTCAAGGACGTGCTCGAGAGCGTGGAATTCGTGGATACGGACGGCGAGATAAAGAGCCTTCCCGCCTCGGAGCTCGGCCTCGGCTACAGGCGCAGCGCCTTTTCCGGCACGGATAAGCTCATCACCTCCGCGGTTTTCCGGCTTGCCCCGGGCAGCGAGGAAGACATCCGCGCGCGCATGGCGGAACTCATAGAAAAGCGCCGCGCTTCCCAGCCTCTCGACATGCCCAGCGCCGGCAGCACCTTCAAGCGCCCCGCAAACGGCTACGCCGCCGCGCTCATAGATCAGGCGGGACTCAAGGGTCTCTCGGTCGGCGGGGCCATGGTCTCCACCAAGCACGCCGGCTTTGTAGTGAACACGGGCGGCGCGACCTGCGCGGACGTAATCGCCCTCATGGACGAGATACGCCGCCGGGTTTTCGAGTTCTCCGGCATAGAGCTCGAGCCGGAGGTCAAGATAATCAAGGCTGTAGGCTGACAGAGATTGCGGTGAAAATATGGAGTTTCTGATTATTTCCGGCATGTCCGGCGCCGGCAAAAGCCAGACGGCGGATATACTGGAGGATATGGACTATTACTGCGTGGACAATCTTCCCATAGCGCTGCTCGGGCGTTTTGCCGAGCTGTGCCTGGCGAGCAAGGGGCGCTACGATCACGTCGCGCTCGTGACGGACGTGCGCGAGCGCGAAAGCCTCGACGGGCTCCTGCCCGCCCTGGACGGGCTATGGAAGATGGGGCTGGACTATCACATCCTCTACATTGAGGCCGACATACCCTCTATTGTAAGGCGCTACAAGGGCTCGCGCCGGCCGCATCCGATGCAGGAGCCAGGCGGCTCGATTGAGGACGCCGTCCGGCGCGAGGCCCTGGCCCTTGCCCCGGTGCGCGAGCGCGCAGACTATATAATAAACACCAGCGGACTCACGACGAACATGCTGCAGAGCCGCATACGCAAGCTGCTCAGCGGCGGCGAGCGCCGTTTTTCCATAACCGTTACGGCCTTCGGCTACAAATACGGCCTGCCGATGGACGCGGATCTCGTCTTTGACGTGAGGTTCCTGCCCAATCCCTACTATGTCTCCCAGCTGCGTCCCAAAAGCGGGCTGGAGCCGGATGTGGCCGCCTTTGCGCTCTCCAACCCGGTAGCCGAGGGCTTTATGGCCAGGCTTTTCACGCTGCTGGACTACATAGTCCCCCTCTATGCCGAGGAGGGACGTTATACCCTGCACATAGCCGTCGGCTGTACCGGCGGCCGGCACCGCAGCGTGGCCGTCGCCGACGCGCTCGCGAAGCGCCTGAGCAGCCGGAACGAAAACGTCACGGCCTCGTACCGCGATATCGACAAGGGGTGAGCACCACGAAAGGCAGCAAGCACGATCCCCGCATAGCCGTGATAGGCGGCGGGACGGGTCTTTCCACCATGCTGCGTGGGCTGAAAAAGCTCTCGCGCAATATAACCGCCATAGTCACCGTCGCTGACGACGGCGGCGGCAGCGGCATGCTGCGCGCCGACCTCGGGATGCCGCCTCCCGGCGACGTGCGCAACTGCATACAGGCCCTCGCCAACACCGAGCCCATTATGGAAAAGCTTCTGGCCTACCGCTTTACGGAGGGCTCGCTCAAGGGCCAGAGCTTCGGCAACCTCTTCCTTGCCGCGCTCAACGGCATGTCGGACACCTTTGACGAGGCCGTGCGGCGCATGTCGGACGTTCTCGCCATCACCGGCAGGGTACTGCCCGTCACAAACGAAAACGTCTATCTCGCCGCGGAGTTCTCGGACGGCACGGAGGCGGTTGGAGAAAGCCACATAGCCGACTTCAAGAAGGGCACGGACAAACGCATTAAGCGCGTGCGCCTCATACCCGAGCGGCCGAAGGCCCTGCCCGAGGCGGTAAAGGCCATTGAGGCCGCGGATATGATAGTCCTCGGCCCCGGAAGCCTGTACACGAGCATTATGCCCAATCTTGTAACCGACGGCATTGCGGAGGCCGTCGCCAATTCCGACGCCTTCAGAATATACGTGCTCAACGTCATGACCCAGGACGGCGAAACGGAGGGCTATACGGCGAGCGACCACATAGAGGCGCTCTTTTCAAACTCCGGCGAGCATCTTTTCGACTGGTGCCTTGCCAACTCGCTGGAAATCCCCGCGCAGTTGCAGGAGCGGTATCGGGAAGAGGGCGCGGAGCCGGTGGAGGTGGACGACGACGCCGTCTACAAGCTGGGCGTGGGCGTGCTCCGCGCCCCCGTGGCCAGCTGGTCCAGCGGCTATGTGAGACACGATCCCGACAGGCTCAGCCGCGAGCTTCTGCGGCTGTACAATGAGAAGTCCCACACGCGCATATATCTCCAGGAGGGATGAGCATGTCTTTCGCATCCGAGGTCAAAGCCGAGCTTTGCCGCATCAAGCGCAGCCGCAAGTGCTGCGCCGTGGCGGAGGCCTACGGCGTAGCCCTCTACTGCAACAGCTTTACTTCGCGCGAAATCCGCGTGATAACCGGCAGCGCGGATTTCGCGCTGCTGCTTCCCCGGCTTTTCAGGCGCGCTTTCGGCGTAAGCTTCGACCGGTGCCCTGAAAGCGAAGGGCGCTTTTCGTCCAGAATGACGCTGCTTATCACGGACCGGGAAAAAATAGCCGCGGTTTTCAGGGCCTTCGGCATGGAGCCCGACGACACGCTCTCGCTGCACATAAACCTCGGCGTACTGGAAAACGACTGCTGCAAGGCCAGCTTTGCGCGCGGCGCCTTTCTCGCGGGCGGAAGCATAACCGATCCCGCCAAGCGCTATCACCTCGAGCTCGCCACGAACCACGCCGCCGTCAGCCGGGAAATGAGCGCGCTGCTCGGCGAGATGGGCTTCGAGCCCGGACAGGCCCGGCGCGGCGCGAGCCATCTCACGTATTTCAAGCAGTCGGAGTCCATAGCGGATTTCCTCACGACCGCCGGAGCGGACGTATCCGCACTGGAGATTATGTCCGCGCGCGTGGAAAAGGACATGCGCAACGAGATAAACCGCAAGGTAAACTGCGACACCGCCAACGCCGACAAGACCGTCGCCGCCGCGCAGGAACAGCTCTCCGCCATACGCGCCCTGGAGCATTCGCGCGGGCTGGATACGCTTCCGGAGGGGCTGCAGCAGGCGGCGCTGCTGCGTATTGCGAACCCCGAGGCCAGCCTTTCGGACCTCGCCGCCCTTTCCTCCCCCCCGGTGACCAAAAGCTGCCTCGGGCACAGGCTCTCCCGCCTCATCGCCCTGAGCCAGGAGGAGGGTGTTGAAAAATGAGCTTCGTACACCTGCACCTGCACACCGAATACAGCCTGCTGGACGGCGAATGCCGCGTGGACGCCCTGGCCCGGCGTGCCAGGGAACTGGGCTTTGACGCGCTCGCGATTACCGACCACGGCGTCATGTACGGAGCCGTAAATTTTTACAGGGCCTGCCGCGCCGAAGGGATAAAGCCCATCATAGGCTGCGAGGTCTATGTGGCGCCCCGGAACCGTACGGACCGCGAGCACGGCATAGACAGCCAGTACACCCACCTCATACTGCTCTGCAAAAACGAAACCGGCTACCGCAACCTCAGTTATCTCGTCTCCATGGGCTTTGTCGAGGGCTTTTATGTGAAGCCGCGCATAGACTGGCAGCTGCTGAGCGAGCACAGCGAAGGGCTTGTCTGCCTTTCAGGCTGCCTCGCAGGCGAGATACCGCAGAAAATAGTAAGCGGCCAGTACGCGAAGGCCAGGGAAAAAGCCCTCGAGCTGAGAGAGCTTTTCGGCGGCGACTTCTACCTTGAAATACAGCGCCACGGCATCCGCGACGAGGAGACCGCGGCGGCCGGACTGCTGCGCATACACGACGAGACGGGCATCCCCCTCGCCCTGACAAACGACGCACACTATATCAGAAAAGAGGACGCGCGCTATCAGGACGTGCTTATGTGCATACAGACCGGCAAGACGGTCAACGATGCGGCGCGCATGCGCTTTGAAACGCAGGAGTTCTATTTAAAAAGCGAGGAGGAGATGCGCACGCTCTTCCCCGACCGGCCCGACGCCGCCGACAACACGGTGGAGATAGCGGAAAAGTGCTCTTTCGACTTCGAGTTCGGGCACTATCACCTGCCGCGCTTCCAGCTGCCGGAGGGCGAGACGGACAGCTTCGAGTATCTCAAAAAGCTCTGCGGAGCCGGTTTTGAAAAGCGCTACGGCGCCGGACGCGAGGACGCGCGCAGGCAGCTGGACTACGAGCTCGACATGATAAAGCGCATGGGCTTTGT
>CALXGL010000128.1 GCA_944387825.1 uncultured Oscillospiraceae bacterium
TGCGCGGCGTAGAGTATCGTGCCGCCCGGGGTCTCGTAGACGCCGCGGCACTTCATGCCGACAAGGCGGTTCTCCACAATGTCGAGCAGGCCTATGCCGTTGGCCCCGCCGAGCTCGTTGAGCTTGAGGATTATCTCCTTGGCGCTGAGCTTTTCGCCGTCGAGCGCCACGGGCACGCCCTTGACGAACTCGAGCGTGATATAGGTCGGCTCATCGGGCGCGTCCAGCGGAGAGACGCCCATCTCCAGGAAGCCCTTCTTCTCGTAGAGCGGCTCATTGCCCGCGTCCTCGAGGTCGAGGCCCTCGTGGCTGAGGTGCCACATATTCTTGTCCTTGGAGTAGTTCGTCTCGCGGTTTATCTTCAGCGGCACATTGTGCGCCTCTGCAAACTCTATCTCCTGTTCCCTGGACTTTATGCTCCACTCGCGCCATGGAGCGATTATCGGCATGTCGGGCACGAAGTGCTTGAGCGTCAGCTCAAACCTGACCTGATCGTTGCCCTTGCCGGTGCAGCCGTGGCATATCGCGTCCGCGCCCTCCTTGATGGCTATCTCGGCCAGGCGCTTGGCGATAGGCGGGCGCGCGAGACTGGTGCCGAGCAGGTAGTCCTCGTACTTGGCGCCGGCCTTCATCGCCGGTATCACGAAGTCGTCTACGAACTCGTCGGTGATGTCCTCGACGTAGAGCTTGCTCGCGCCGGTCTTGAGCGCCTTTTCCTCCAGGCCCTCTAGCTCGTCGGCCTGACCGACGTTGCCGGAGACGGCAATGACCTCGCAGTTATTGTAGTTCTCCTTGAGCCAGGGGATGATGATGGACGTATCCAGTCCGCCGCTGTATGCGAGAACGACTTTCTTTATATCCGATTTATTCATGATGAAGCCTCCAATATGCGAAGTGATGTGTGGTTTATGCGTTGATTATAGCGCTATTTGAATAAATATGCAAGAAGGATTTTCACTTTCGTCAGCTCTGACAAGATTATCGCCCAGAGGCTCGCGCCTCTGGGCGATATGACGTAAAACTCCTTGCAAACCGCGAATTTATGCAGTTTTTTCTTCCGCTGTATTCATTATGCCGCCAGCGAGAAGCCGCCCAGCAGCGACCAGCACACCAGCCAGGCGCACACGAACGCGCCCACATATACGCGGCCCGTCTTCCTGAAGAAGAAGGTGGAAACCGTGGCGACTATCGTCATGGTTATGGGCAGGGCCCAGAAGAAGGAATACATGAAGCCGGCAAAAGCGGGAACGGCGCCGTGCTCGGTCAACCATCCGTAGGGTCCGAACCAAATCATCCAGACATAGTACCAGGGGGCCAGGAGAATAATGTTTACCACGATCTCCTTCACCAGTCCCAGCGTACCGCCTTTGGGCCTGAGCATGCCGTGGACATTCATGCCCGTGACTATATAAGCCAGGACAAAGGGTATGAAGTAGGTCAGCACACGCACCACCCGGCGCCAGTCAAGCACGCGGAAGCTGGAGTTCCAGATGCGCACATCGACGAGCGTCCAGCTGTAGACCACGGACATAAGCGCATAGATGGCGATAATCAGTATGAAAGACAGCAGCAGGCTCTTGGCTATCTGCTTTACGGCCGCACCTTTTTCATATGTAATGCAGTAGCTCTCCGCCACGGGACGGTCTGTCTTTTTGGTGGTCAGGTAGCCTATCAGCAGTATCACCAGAGTAATTCCTGCCACCATCAGGGCCCAGCCCAGGGTCATCGTCGCCCGGCGAACTCCGAAGATATTGGTAGGCAGCCAGTTTGTGCCTATGGCGGTAAAGTGGAAATAGGTGCCGGCGGGAATCACTGCGGTCAGCACCGCGTACAGCCACCACTTGCCCCTGCGTGCGCCTCGGAATTCGGGCAGCGGACGCTTGATGGTGCTGAAGAACGGGGTGTTGAGCAGGATGGAGCCGAGCGGCAGAAGCATGAATATCAGCGCCGCAAGCGCAACGGTGGTGGCAACATAGCGCCAGTACCAGACCTGATTGGAGCCGTCAATCGGCATAGGGGCCGGAGACGCGTCCTGAACGAAGTTGATGAACACCTCGAGCACGCCGGTATTCACATACTCGGAGTTGTGAACGGCGTCCATCGCCTGATAGTTCAGCCTCGCGTTGCCCTCTTCGAAGGAGCCGTAAACGGTATCGACCTGGAACTCGTCAACGCCGCAGCGGCCAAAGAAGGCGGCCGCCTGAGTACGGTCTACGGAGTCGGCGTCGTCGCGGCCCGTTATCAGGATGACATTTACGTTGTCTTCTTCCGTCACTGCGGCGGAAATGCTGCTTGTGCCTATGCCCATGAGGAGCAGGCCGTGATACCAGTCGGGGTTGAGCGAATAGGCCATGCAGGAGCCCATGCCGCCGAGCGAATGGCCGCCCAGGAAGACCTGGTCCTTGTCCACGAAGTCCAGACTGCGCACATATTCGGTGGCCTCCATGGCGCCGTAGGTGTCCGTCGTACCTACCATGGCGTTGGCGCCTATGGACTGTCCCTGGTTGCGCAGGTCGGATACCAGCACGACATAGCCGCGGCGCGAAAGCTCGATGCCTATCATCGAATACTTGTCGCAGTCGCCGTCGTTGCCCGGGAAGAACACCACAGTCGGGGCCGGGTTCTCCGCCGTGGCATTGGCCGGAATGTACAGCTTGCCGTGCATCAGACAGCCGTCGTGCGCGCCGGTATAGTAGACCTCCTGCAGTTTGACGGACCCGAACTGAGTGTCAAAGCAATACGCAAAAACTACCGACACCAGGAAAATCAGCAGCGCCAGAAGCAGGGCTATCCAGCTTTTCGACAGTTTCTTCATTTCTTATCCTCCCTTTCTCTCTTTCTTTTCTCTCTGCGCCGCGTTGAACGGCCGCATCTTGAATACAGATTATAAAAATATATGCTCTTTGTAAACACACAATATTATCATCTATTACAGCAATTTTGCGTAGTATTTTTATCATATGTGGATATATTGCTTGCATCGTCCGTCCTTATGCACATATTTGACGAAATTTGTTCATATGATTTGTATATTATGCCGCGACTGTACATTTGCCATGGCGTGTGGTAGAATAAAATAAATATACAAAGGAGGCAGTGAACATGGAATTCTCAAAAGTTATTCGTGAACGCTATGCCTGTAAGAAGTTTGACGGCAGGCCTGTGCCGCCGGAACAGCTTGAAGCTATATTGGAGGCCGGCCGGCTTGCGCCAACGGCAAAGAACCTGCAGGAGCAGCGTATATATGTCATGCAGTCCGCCGGGGGGCTTGCAAAAGTGGACGAGATAACTCCCTGCCGTTACGGAGCCGTTACGGTGCTCGTCGTGGCTTTTGATAAGAGCAGCGTCTTTACATATCCCGGCGGGAAATACGACTCCGGCGTCGAGGACGCGGCCATAGTCGCCACGCATATGATGCTTGCGGCCAGGGATGCCGGTGTGGAAAGCTGCTGGCTCAACCGTTTTGACCCCGACGAAGCGGCAAAGATACTCGCTCTGCCTGAAAACGAGCAGGTACTGATGCTTCTGGACCTCGGTTTCCCCGCCGAAGGAGCCGGTCCCCTGCCGAACCACTCCAGCCGCAAGCCCCTTTCAGAGACTGTAACTTATATGTAAAATTAAAAATCCGCCTGCGGTTCTGAAGGACGCGGACGGGGATGAACGTGGGAAAAGTAAAATGTATGCAAATAAAGCATCCGCGCGGATTGTTTGCGCGGATGCTTTATTTTATACTATCTGGAATATATAGAACTTGAGATATTCCGTCTCGGGGACGTTCCAGAGTATGGGGTGGTCGGGGGACTGCTTGCGGACCTCCACCTCGCGCAGGGATACATTCGCGTCGCGCGCGGCGGAGCGCAGCATCTTCTCGAACAGCTCCGGCTCCATGAAATGCGAACATGAACAGGTGGCGAGATACCCGCCGCGGGGCAGCAGGCGCATGGCCCGGCAGTTGATTTCCTTATACCCGCGCTCGGCGCTGCGCACGGTGCGGCGGGACTTGGTAAAGGCAGGAGGGTCAAGTATAACGAGGTCGTACCTCGCACGTTTTTCCGCTAGCTCGGGCAGCAGGTCGAAGACGTCCGCCGCCAGGAAGTCCATATTCCCCTCCAGCCCGTTGAGCCCGGCATTTGAACGCGCAAGAGCGACAGCGCTCTCGCTCACGTCCACCGCGGTCACGTGCTCCGCGCCCGCCGCCGCGCAGTTGAGGGCAAAAGAGCCCGTATGCGTAAAGCAGTCCAGCACGCGCAGTCCATTTGCCAGCCGCGCCGCCGCCCGGCGGTTGTACTTCTGGTCCAGGAAAAAGCCGGTTTTCTGCCCATTTGCTATATCTACCCTATACTTTATGCCGTTTTCGCTTATGATAACGTCCGTCTCATCCGTATGCGGAAGGCCCTCGTACCAGCCGGAGAGCCGCTCCAGCCCCTCTTTGGCTCGAAGCGCGGACTCGCTGCGCTCATATATGCCGCGTATATTCACGCCCAGCCCGGCCAGCTGCGACGCCAGGGCGCGGTACAATATGTCCTTGCGCTGCTCCATGCCGAGCGAGAGTATCTGCGTTACGAGCACATCCTCAAACTTATCCACCGTCACGCCGGGCAGGCCGTCGGATTCCCCGAACACCAGGCGGCAGGAGCCGAAGTCCCCGCCCATTACCCTGCGTCTGTAGTCAAGCGCATACCTTATCCGGCGCTCAAAGAACGCGTCGGAAAAGCTCTCGTTCGCGTTGTCCGAAAGGACGCGCACCGCTATCTTGCTCGCCGGGGAATATATTCCCGCCCCGAGCCAGGCGCCTTTTGAGGAAAAGACGTCCGTAATGCCGCCGGGGACCGGCTCGCCGCGGGTCTCGCCTATCTCCTCGGCGTAGAGCCAGGGGTGGCCCGCGCGGAGACTCCGTTCAGCCTTTGCAGAGACAAAAACTGCGGGATACTTCCTCTCAATCTTCACCGTCTGCCTCTCCTTCCTGCCCGGCCGCCGGCTCGGGGCTCGGCGACTCGTGATACTCCGAGTAGTCTATATTTAAATCCGGGCCCGTATAAGTGCCGTCCAGCTTGCTCATCGCGCGCTCGTACTCCTCCGTGCCCTCCTCATAGGGCACAGGCCGGAAATCGTTCATGCCGGCGGTGCTGGAAAGCGAACAGGGGATTTTCTCCATGCCCTCCAGCGTGACGCCGCCGTCCGGGGCGCGCTTTGCCGTCACCTGTATTATCGCCGTGTCCTTATCGCGCGGGTTCGTGTTCCCGCCGAAGACATAGTTGCCCAGCGAGTAGATTATGTACCCGCCCGCATACTCCTCCGTCTTCTGCAGCACGTGCGGGTGAGAGCCGTAGACTATGTCCGCGCCGCTGTCTATCGCCGCGCGGCCTATGGCCTCCTGCACATACGACGACCTGTAGCTGCCCTCCACTCCCCAGTGCATGAGGCAGATAATGAGGTCGAGGTCCCCCCGCTCCGCGAGCGCGGAAACTCCGGCCCTGACCTGCGCTTCCGTGGCGCACCAGGGCGCGGCGTAGAGGCCAATTGCCAGCCCGTCCCCGGACTGATAGACGCAGCTGCCGTCCGGCGGAGCATAGGCCACGCCGTACTCCTCAAGCACAGCCTGCGTATTCTCAAGCCCCTTTGCGCCGAAGTCCATCGTGTGGTTGTTCCCCAGCGTGACAAAGTCCACGCCGCCGAGCGTCAGCATCTCCGCGTTTTCCGCGTCGCCGCAGAACTGGAACGTGCTGCTGCCGTGCAGCTGTTCGTAAGACAGCGAGCATTCGAGGTTGGCTATGGTCAGGTAATCGTCCTCAAAATACTGCTTCGTCCCCGAAAAGGGCCAGAACATGTCGCCGTCCACGATGTACTCGAAGGTATTCTCCCGCTGCGAGCTCGAGAGCGTGCAGTCGCCCACCATGGAAATGACGAAGTATTCGTCCTCCGGCGTGGGTTCCGGCGTCGGCTCCGGAGTCGCGGCCGGAGGCGGCGGCGTGGCGGCGTCCGGCTTTGGAAGCGTCTGCTGCGGCCTGCCCGAGCAGGCCGCAAGCGCAAGCAGCGCGGCGGCGCAGCACATGGCCGGCAATATTCGCCTTGTAATCCGTTTTTTCATCATGCGCTGATTATATCCTATAGCGTCTCTCTTTTCAAGAAGAAAGCGCCCCGCATCCGCGGGGCGCTGAGCTGCAACCGGGCTTTTATTCCCTGCCCAGGATTTTTTCCTTCCAGACCTCTTTTATCTCGCCGCGGTAGGTCTCGACGTAGCCGGCGAGGGCGGCGGGGTCGGTAAACACGGCGTATAGCGCCCTGCCGTCCGGGGTCAGGAACTCCTCGCTGACCGCGCGCTCCAGCATGGCCTCCATTGCGTCGTAATAACCCAGCGTATTCAGCACCGCCATGGCTTTGGCGTGCCGGCCCAGCTGCTTGAGCGTAAGCGCCTCGAAGAACTCCTCAAAGGTGCCTATCCCGCCCGGCAGGATGACAAAGGCGTCCGACATGTCCTCCATCGCCTTTTTGCGCTCGCTCATGGTTTCGGTGAACAGCATCTCGTCGCAGTCCACATAGAGCACGCCCGGCTCGTCGAAGAACTTCGGGGCCACGCCTATGAGCCGGCCTCCCCTGCTCTTCGCGCCTCTGGCCGCCGCGCCCATAAGGCCGCTCGTACCTCCGCCGAAAACTATGGTATGCCCGCGCTGCGCAAGTATCGCGCCGAGTTCATATGCCTCGTCGTAATATTCCTGCTTCAAATCGCGGCTGGACGCGCCGAATACGCAGATTTTCATTAACTTATCTTTCCTCTCCGAAGTCCAGCACCCGGCGCATGCGCGCGAGCGTCAGACGGTTTCTTATGGCGGCGGAAATATCGAGCACCTCGGGCTTGAGGCTCTCGTCTATTCCGATGTCACTGAGCCTGTATTTGCCGCCCAAATCCTTATAGAGCCGGGCGATCTCCTCCGCCGGCGGGATTGTGGCTATAATCTCGCGTATCTCGTCCCAGTGGTCCACGATGTTCTGCGCATCGAAGGCCGCGAGCACGTCGTTCTCGTTCTCCTTGAATATGCCGTCGGAGAGCGCGCCGAACTTTTCGCGCACCCAGTCGGGATTGAGCGGGGCAAAGGGCTTCGCCTTTGGCGTGAGCCCGGCCAGGCGGTGGTACTCCTCGGCGCAGAGGATGGTGCCCACGCCGACGCACTCGCCGTGTATGCCGTGCGCGTTTTCAAACCTCGGCGGCTTCATCTCCACGAGATGGGCTATGAGGTGCTCCGCGCCGGAGGCGGCGCGGGAATTGCGCAGCATCTGCATGGTGAGGCCGGAAATCATCTGAGCCATGGTCATGCCCTCGAAATCCGGCTTCTCGCCGCGGCGCATGCCTTCTGCGCATTTGACCATGAGGTCAAGCGCCTCCTGCGCCATTCCGGCCACGCGCTCGCAGTAGTATTCGCCGGAGACGAGCGCGGCGATTTTCCAGTCGGTCAGGGAAATATACTTGGAGAGTATGTCGGCCACGCCGCTCACGTTCAGGAACATGGGCGCGCCGGAGATAATGTTCAGGTCTGCGAGCACGAGGGTGGGGGCTTCCATGGGTATGCTCTTCTTCTGCCCGTCTATGACCACGGAGCAGATATTGGCGGTAAAGCCGTCGGAGCTGGCGAGCGTGGGTATTGCGACAAAGGGTATGCCCAGCTTGTGCGCGGGATAGCGCGCAAAGTCCATGAGCGTGCCGCTGCCGACGGTGATGATTACGTCGGGGCTTTCGAGCTGCGGAATTATGGACTCAATCATATTCTTCTCGGAATGGAGCCCCTGCGCCTCGAGCACAAGCTCCTTATCGGCGCGCACGTGCACCATACCGGGCAGGCTGTAGGTGTTTGTGTCATATAGGACGGTGCGCTTGCCCGTGAGGCCGCACGCGTCCATGTATTTGTCAAAGTCGTTCAGGCAGCCGTAGTCCACCACGACCATTTTGGTTTCCAGCGGATGCTCTCTGCCGCACTCGCACGGCCCGGCGTACCGCTCGCAGTCGAGAATCATATTGCGTCTCCTTTTCGTTGAATTATTTCATCGCACGAATATAACTTTACCACATCCGCGCGCCAGGTTCAAGACCTGCAACTGCCGGCGGTGCAGTACACCGCCGGCAGCGTTGTGGTTAGTTCCTTGAAATTACATAACCGTAGTACAGGTATTTATAACGGTAATTATTCCGACAATTACACCATTCACTATACCGGCAATGTAGGGGTTCTTTGTTACCCTGTACAGGTAACGGGAAGTGAAGTTTGCGCCGAAGAGTATCAGCACTATCGGGAACAGCCAGAGCACGTGCATGTTGCTGGCGGGCCACATCATGTGCTTCTGAGTATAATAGGTGATGTACTGAATCCATGGAATAACAAGCGCCGGGATGGTGGCGAACAGGGAAATGATGGCGTCGTTAATCCACCACTTCTTGCCGATGGTGTTGTAGTTGAAGCTGTTGAGAGAGACGGAAGCAGCAATGTAATAGACGAGGAACAGCCACACATAAGTGAGCAGATTCCAAACCTTGTCAACCTCAAAGGTCTTGATGGCGAGGGTCCAGAGACGGAAGTCGCTGTTGAAGAAGTAGTCAACCACAAACACACAGCCGTAGGAGACAACCACGATGATGAGCGCAAGGACTATGGTTTTGCCAAACTGCTTGAGCGGCATGGTAACGCCGCGGTCGCGCAGGTTGAAGCCGTTCTTCTTGCCGTATGCGTAGTAGTAAACCACCATGCTGAGGATGGTGAACAGGCCGCAGAACGTGCTCCAGAGGCCGAGACCCATCGACTCTACTTGATTGACCGGCAACGAAGTTCCCCACAGCAATACGGGTATATAAATGACCGTTGCAAAGATGGCGGAAACCGCGAGGCTGCACCAGAACCAGGCCTTGCCCTTGCCGTCCTTGACGGGCATCGGGGCCACGAGCTCCTTGGCGCGCAGGCTGGAGAAAGTCGGGGTGAACACCATCAGTATGCCGAAGCAGACGACAAAGATGACCATGCCGATTGCGCCGACAAAGTTGAAGGCTTCTTTCCACTGCCAAATCTGGTTGCTGGAATCAATCGGATTCGGGGACGTGAAAGCTCTGTCGAAGAAATCAATGACGCAAGTCTCAGACCTTGCAGAAAAATGACTCCAAGGATGGATAATAGGAGGACGGTAAATTACATGAAATGCTTCTTCGCCGTCTATCTCTTCGGTATAATATGTATAAGCTTCACGTGGCTCAAGCCCAGTGGGATCAGTTCCGAAATAGAGGAAAGACTGAGCATTATCAGATTCCATGTAGTAGGGCGCTGCAAGAGAATTTCCATTTTCGTCAGTTGAGCTATGGAAAAACTCGTCATACTCAACAGCTATAACGCCGACATCACGACTGCCGTACAAGTTGGCGTAGTTACCGTCGTCATCCGTGAAAATCGGGTCATTGCAGTGGATAAGGACAGCTGAAATAAGCTGAGTTTCAGCAGCGTTATCGGCACGGATAGCCGCGTTGCAGGACCAACCGCCCATAGAGTGGCCGGTTATGCCTATGCGCTCAACATCCACAAACGGCAAACGGGAAAGGGCGAGCACACCTTGGTACACTCCGTCAGGAGCCATTATATTGAAATTCTCAATATTGTCGCTGTTACCATGGTCAGGCTGGTCAATCGCCAGGACGACAAACCCACGACGGGCAAGCTCAACGTAGTTTGCGTCCGTCATCTCTTTGTTGTTGAGATAACCGTGGCTGGTGACAACCGCCGGAGCCGGCGTTTCCGCAGTCGCGTTCTCAGGTATAAACAGGTACGCGCTCATGGCGTAGCCCGCATCGGTCTCGATTTTCAGCTCTTTCATCTCGATGCTGCCGCTGCCTGTCTGTACCATACTGACAACAATGCCGCTCAAAAGCATAAGAGCCAGGCCGATGCACAGCCATATCTTCGCACGTTTTTTGGTCTTTTCCATCATTTCCTCCTATTCCCTCAATTCTCCGTCCACATCAGGGCGGATTTAACTGCTTTCTTCCAGCCGGCAAGCAGCTCCCCCCGGTGTTCCTCCTCCATGCATGGGACGAACACGGTGTCTGTCTCCCAGCTCGCTCTCACGTCGTCCAGACCGCTCCAGAAGCCGACGGCCAGCCCGGCCAGATACGCCGCGCCCATCGCCGTCGTCTCTATGCATTTGGGACGCACAACCTCGCTTCCGAGTATGTCGCTCTGGAACTGCATGAGAAATTCATTTGCCGACGCTCCGCCGTCCACCTTGAGCCGCGTCAGCGGCACTCCGGCGTCGGCTTCCATCGCCTTGCAGATATCATAGGCCTGATACGCTATGCTCTCGAGCGTCGCGCGCACCAGGTGCGCCCTCGAGAAGCCGCGCGTCACGCCTGTTATCATACCGCGCGCATACTGGTTCCAGTATGGCGCTCCGAGGCCTGTAAAGGCCGGAACCACATACACGCCCGCCGTGTCGGGGACGCGGGCGGCATAGTCGAGCGACTCCGCCGCGCTGGATATGACGCCCAGCTCGTCGCGCAGCCACTGCACGGCCGCGCCGGCTGTAAACACGCTGCCCTCAAGCGCATACTGCACCTGTCCGGGCAGGGTCGCCGCGATAGTGGTCAGAAGTCCGCTCTTGCTCTCCACCGGCTGCGCGCCGGTGTTCATAAGCAGGAAGCAGCCTGTGCCGTACGTATTTTTTACGTCGCCGGGCTCAAAGCAGCATTGGCCGAAAAGCGCGCTCTGCTGGTCTCCGGCGGCGCCGGCGACCGGGATCTCTCCTCCGAACAGCTCATACTGCGACCAGCCGTAAACCTGGCTGGAGGGACGCACCTCCGGCAGCATGCAGGCGGGTATGCCGAGAAGCTCCAGCAGCTCTTCGTCCCAGCGCAGGCGGTGAATGTCAAACAGCATCGTACGCGAGGCGTTCGTATAATCCGTGACGTGCGACATCCCGCCGGTGAGCTTCCAGATGAGCCAGGTGTCTATCGTGCCGAAGAGCAGTTCTCCGCGTTCGGCCCTCTCCCGCGCGCCCTCCACATTGTCAAGTATCCACTTGAGCTTTGTACCGGAGAAGTACGCGTCCGGCACCAGGCCGGTTTTGGCGCGAATCATGTCGCCGTAGCCGTTTTCAATGAGGGCGTCTACGGTTTCGCTTGTGCGCCGGCACTGCCATACGATGGCGTTATACACCGGCTCGCCGGTTGCTTTGTCCCAGACAACGGTGGTTTCGCGCTGGTTGGTAATGCCTATGCCTCCGATGTCCTCCGCGGATATCTTCAGCTTCAGCATGGCGATGCGGGCCACCTCGAGGGTGGTGTCCCATATCTCCTGCGCGTCGTGCTCCACCCAGCCCGGACGGGGATAATATTGCTTGAACTCCTTCTGCGCCAGCGAGCAGATGCGTCCGGCATGGTCGAACAGTATGCATCTCGAGCTGGTCGTCCCCTGGTCCAGGGCCATTATGTACTTCAAGCTATCACTTCCTTTCTGAAATTTTTACGCCGCCTCCCCGCGGCTTCAGCTCACCCCCATTTCTCTCCACGCCGCCTCGCAGGACGTGGATATGCTGATTGCTCCCGCCGACAGAGCGCTCACGGTGTCCTCCTTGTCGCGGATAAGCCCGCCGGCTATGACAGGCGTCCTGTACAGGGAATTCACAAGCTTGATGACCTTGGGCATCAGTCCGGGTACCAGCTCAATGAGGTCGGGATTGCAGGCCGCGCGCAGCTTATCTATGTTGTCCAGGGCCATGCTGTCCAGGACAAACACGCGCAGCACTGTGATAAGCCCAACCTCTCGCGCGTGCCGCAAAAGCTGCGGCTTTGTGCTGATAATGCCTTCAGCCTGCGTATAGCTGCGTATGAAGTCCGCCGCAATCTCCTTGGCCGCCAGGCCGTTGATAAGATCCACGTGGACCAGCGCATGCTTGCCCGCATCCGTGACGCGCTTTACGAGAGATGTTATGTTGCAGATATTGCCGAATAGAAAGAAAATGATGTTGCAGTCCGACGCAATCGCGCGGTTGAGCTGTTCCTCGCTTTTCACCGCCGCGATTATTGGCTCGTCCTCAAAAAATTCAAGCCGACCGTCCATCCGCATTTTCACTCCATTCGGTATATTTTCATAGCGAAAGCTCGATAATATACGTGATTATATAATAAAAAGGCGCGAAACGCGGGAAACAACCCACATTTCGCACCTCTAAATCTCCACGTGCATGTATCAGTTTTCCTGCCTATATTTTAGCGCAGCAAACTGCACTTTTGCAATGCACGTTTCCTATGAAATTGATACGACTATTTTGTCTATATACACAAAATTTTCCGACAAAAGCGTCGCATATCGTTGTTAAATTAACGAACAATCAGGGCTTCAGCGCCAACGCAGTCATTACCTTTTCCACTATCCCGTCCGCTGTCAGGCCGTAGTATTCAAGCACCTCCAGGGCCTTCCCGCTGCGGCCGAACTCGTCCATGACTCCATGCCGCACGACGGGCACGGGGCAGTTTTCGGCGGCGCAGGCGGCCACAGCGCTGCCCAGGCCTCCGATTATGCTGTGCTCTTCGGTGGTGACGATGCAGCCCGTCTCGCGCGCGGCGGCGCAGACGGCCCCGGCGTCGAGGGGCTTTATGGTGTGGAAATCGAGCACGCGGGCGCTTATGCCGCGTCCGGCCAGCATCTCCGCGGCCTCGAGTGCGCGCTGTACCATGAGGCCCGTGGCGCAGATGCTCACGTCGCTGCCGCCGCGCAGAAGCGCGGCCCTGCCGAGCTCGAAGCTGTAGCCTTCCACGCTGTCGGTAACCGTCTCAACCGCCATGCGGCCGAGGCGCAGATACGCGGGGCCGTCGTATTCGAGCAGCGCCCGCACCGCAAAGCGCATTTCGTTCGCGTCGCAGGGGTTGACGACGAGCATTCCGGGTATGGCGCTCATGAGGGCGAGGTCCTCAACGCACTGGTGCGTCGCGCCGTCCTCGCCGACGGAGAGGCCGCCGTGCGAACCGACGCACTTCACGTTCAGGCGCGGGTATGCGACAGAATTGCGCACCTGTTCCCAGGCGCGGCCGGCCGTAAACATGGCGAAGGAATTTGCAAACGGCTTCTTGCCGCAGGCGGCAAGGCCGGCGGCGAAGCCCATCATGTCCGCCTCGGCTATGCCCATGTCAAAAAAGCGCTCGGGATACGCGGCGGCGAAGTCCCTGGTCATGGTGGCGGAGGCGAGGTCGGCGTCGAGGACGACGAGCTCCGGATACTTCTCAGCGAGGGCGGCAAGCTCCTTGCCGTATGCCGCGCGGGTAGCAAGTTTCTCTCCCATTTACTCCACCTCCTCCAGTTTTTTAACGGCAGAGGCCAGCTCCGCGCGTCCCTGCTCGTACTGCCCGGCGTCGGGCGCCTTACCGTGCCATCCGGCGTTGTTCTCCATGAAGGAGACGCCCTTGCCCTTGGTGGTCTTCGCGAGAATCACGCTCGGGGCGCCCTTGGTCGCGGCGGCCTCGGTGAAGGCGGCGCGCAGAGAACCGAAATCGTGGCCGTCGGCCTTTATGACGTGCCAGCCGAAGGCGGCGAACTTGGCGTCCAGCGGCTCCGATGGCATGACGTCGGCGGTCGCGCCGTCTATCTGCAGGCCGTTGACGTCAACGATGCCGCAGAGGTTGTCGAGCCTGTACTTGTGCGCGGCCATGGCGGCCTCCCAGATCTCGCCCTCCTCTATTTCTCCGTCGCCCATGAGGGCGTAGACGCGATAGCTCCTGCCGTCAAGCTTCCCGGCCAGCGCCATTCCGCCCGCGGCGGCCAGCCCCTGGCCCAGGGAACCGGTGGACATGTCCACGCCGGGGACGTGGACCATGTCCGGGTGCCCGGACATATGCCCTTTTATGCTGCGGAAAAGCTCCAGGTCCTTCTCCGGAAAATATCCGCGCAGCGCGAGGACCGCATATAGCGCCGGTGTGCAGTGTCCCTTGCTCATTACGAAGCGGTCGCGCTCGGGGTCGCGCGGCTTCGCGGGGTCCACACACATGACTTCATTGTAAAGCTCCGTCAATATGTCCATTGCGGAAAACGACCCGCCTATGTGCCCGCTTGCCGCACGATATACCATATCGAGCGCAAGCAGGCGGCCGCGCGCCGCCTTCAGTTCAAGTTCTCTGACCGTCATGTTTCCTCCTTAACCTACATTAATTTAATTTAAGAGGGGCCTGGGTTACAGTATACCACCCGTTCCGGTTCTTTTCAACGCCCAGGGCCGGCAAATCATTTTATACAGAATGGCAAAAATATCACTTGCTTTCTGCGCTGAAATAGGTTAGAATTATATTTTGGATAATGTTAAAATAATTCATATAAGAATTATGATAGTTATTATACACTAATTTGAGGGTGGAAATTCGAAGTGCACGAGAACAATCTTATGACTCCGATAAAAAACGAGTCGCTTGTACAGAGAGTTATCAATAAAATTACCGACGCAATAATAGCCGGAGAGCTGAAGCCCGGGGACAAGCTGCCCACCGAAATGGAGCTGATAGACACCTTCCAGGTGAGCCGCAACACGGTGCGCGAGGCTATCAAGACCCTTATTGCGTACGGCGTCGTGGAGATACGCCGTCCCGAGGGCACCTTCGTGTGCGACGGCTCCTCTCCCCAGATGCTCAGCCCTCTGCTCTATCAGACCATTCTGCGCCGCGGCGCCTCTCATAAGTACATTTTTGAATTCCGCCAGGTCGTCGATGTCGGCATAACCCAGCTCATTCGCAGCCAGGGCCTTTCCGACGAGGATCGCGCGGAGCTGGAGCGGCTCAACGACGAATACGTGTACGAGCTCCGGCGCGACGACTACAGCGTCGAGCGCATACACAACAAGGACATGGAGTTCCACAAGGCCGTCGCCGCCGCTACGCACAACCCCTTCGCAATCATGCTGCACGACTTCGTCGCCGACGTGAGCGCCGAGTCCCGTTACAGGGTCATCGAGAAGGTCTGCGAGGAGAATGATCGTGAATATCTTATCAAAACGCACCGTCTCACCCTCGATTCTCTCGAAAACAAGCCCGGAGTGGACGTAAATGAGGTAATTGAATTTAGTTATTATTACTGGAAAGATTCTTATAATTGGTGAACGTTGCACAAAAAAATTTAACGAGCACTTTACCATCTTGACAAGCTGCGGATTAGGTGTTTAAAATTATCACACAACGTCCAACATTGAGTGTTGGATGTTTAGTACTTTCTTAACAATGTCCGCATATGGCTTCTGAGATCTGGAGAGGGGAGCCAAGAGTTTTCTGTCAAGGAGGAGATTAAAGTGTCCGACGAGAAGATAACCATGTTGAAGGAGCGGGCCAAGGAGCTCAGGAAAACTGCGCTTACGATGATTTACGAAGCGCAGTCCGGGCATCCTGGCGGCTCCTTTTCTGCTGCCGATATAGTGGCGGCGCTGTACTTTTCCGAGATGAAGGTTGACCCCAAGAACCCCAAGTGGCCGGATCGCGACCGCTTTGTGCTGTCCAAGGGTCACGTCTGCCCCATCCAGTATTCCGCGCTGGGCCTGCTGGGCTTCTTCCCCGAGGAAAAGCTGCACACGCTGCGTCAGGAGGGCTCCATTCTTCAGGGCCACCCCGACATGAAGAAGTGCCCGGGCATAGACATCTCCACCGGCTCTCTCGGCCAGGGCTCTAGCTGCGCGGTAGGCATGGCTCTCGCCGGCAAGCGCGACGGTAAGGATTACCGCGTGTTCGTAATGACCGGCGACGGCGAGATGGACGAGGGCATCGTCTGGGAAGCCATGATGTGCGCCAGCAAGTATCAGCTCGACAACTACGTCATGATACTCGACCACAACGGCCTCCAGCTTGACGGCACCTGCGACCAGGTCATGCCTCTGCACGACATCTGCGCCAAGGCCGCTGACTTCGGCTTCGACGTCTACGACATCGACGGCCACAACATGGAAGAGATACTTGAGGTCTTTGACAAGATACGCGCCGCGAAGAACGGCAAACCCAAGTTCATAAACGCCCGCACCGTCAAGGGCAAGGGCGTAGACTATATGGAAAACCAGGTTGGTTGGCACGGTACCGCCCCAAACAAGGAGCAGTACGAAGACGCAATGGCTCAGCTTGAGAGGGGGCTTGACTGAAATGGCTAAAATAGGCGATATGATAGCTACGCGCGACGGTTTCGGCGACGAGATAGTCGAGGTCGGCCGCGAAAACAAGGACATATACGTTGTTGACGTCGATATCGGCAAGAGCTGCAAGACCGGCAAGTTCTCCAAGGCCCTGCCCGAGCAGTACGTGAACGTCGGCATAGCCGAGCAGAACGGCGCGGCCATGTCCGCCGGCCTCGCCACCTGCGGCAAGATACCCTTCGTCGTCACCTACGCCGTCTTCGGTTCCCTGAGGATGTGCGAGATGATTCGCCAGGAGATATGCTACCCCAACCTCAACGTCAAGATAGCCTGCTCCCACGGCGGCGTGACACCCGCCAACGACGGCGCCAGCCACCAGGCCATCGAGGACCTGGGCGTGCTGCGCACCATCCCCAACATGACCGTTATCCAGCCCGCCGACTACGTCTCGGCCCGCAAGCTGGTCCGCGCCGCGGCCAACACCTACGGCCCGATGTTCCTCCGCTTCACCCGCGACGCCGTCCCCGTCATATACGACGAGAGCCAGGAGTTTGAGATTGGCAAGGCCGTGCAGCTGCGCGAGGGCAAGGACGTGGCGATAATCGCCGTCGGCGACACCGTGCGTCTCGCCATAGAGGCCGCCCGCGTGCTCGAGGGCGAGGGCGTCTCCGCCCGCGTGCTCGACATGCACACGATAAAGCCGCTTGACACCGAGGCCGTCAACGCCTGCATCAACGACATCGGCAGGATTGTCACCGTCGAGGACCACAACAAGTATAACGCCCTCGGCAGCGCGGTCTGCGAGTGCGTGGCCGAGGCCGGCAAGGGCGTCGTCCGCCGCGTGGCCATTCAGGACCAGTTCGGCATGTCCGCCCCCTACGAGAGGCTGCTTGCCATGAACGGCATCACCGTCGAAAACATTGTCGCTCAGGCCAAAAGCCTGCTGTGACGGTGTTGAGAAATAAAACAAATGAGAAGAAACATGAGAGGAGTAAAACAATGAAAAAGATTCTTGCACTCATTCTCGCGCTCGTCATGGTGTTTGCTCTCGCCGCCTGCGGCGAAGAGCCCGCTCCCAGCGGCGAAAGCGGAGCCCCCAGCGGCGAGTCCGTTGAGCTGACCCTCACCTGCAACGGCACCGACCTGGGCAACGACACCCGCTCCGCCAAGCGCTTCAAGGAGCTGATTGAGGCGGAGACCGACGGCCGCATCACCGTTACCATCTATAACAACGACCAGCTCGCCGGCGGCAACATGACCAGCGCCATCGAGCTGCTCACCAGCGGCGGCACGGATATCGACATCCACTCCACCTCCATCATCTCCAGCATCGCCCCCGAGGCCATGGTCTGCA
>CALXGL010000129.1 GCA_944387825.1 uncultured Oscillospiraceae bacterium
GGTCCAAAAGGCAGAGCTGCACGACGTCCCATACTCTGTCCGGGTCGGGCGAGGCGAGGATGCCGCGGAGTTCGGCGCTTATCCGTTCCGCCGAGAGGCTTCCCGCCAGCGGAGAGCACTCGTATATGGCCTCGAGCGTGTCCACTTCTATATCAAATCCCAGCTTTGCGGCAAAGCGCAGCGCCCGGAACATGCGCAGGGCGTCCTCGGAAAAGCGCTTTTCCGCATCTCCGACGCAGCGTATGAGCCTTTGCTCTATGTCCCGGCGGCCGCCGAAGGGGTCGGTTATACGGCCGGAGACGTCCATGGCCATGGCGTTTATGGTGAAGTCGCGCCGGGAGAGGTCGTCTTCAAGCCTGGAGGTGAAGCGTACCGAATCGGGGCGGCGGTGGTCTGTGTACCGGCCCTCGAGCCTGTAGGTCGTAACCTCGCAGCTGCCGCCGCCATACAATACTGTGACGGTGCCGTGACGCACACCGGTGGGGACGGTGCGGGAGAAAAGGCTCATGACGGCCTCGGGCGGGGCGTCGGTGGCTATGTCGTAGTCGTTCGGTACGCGTCCCATGAGCGCATCCCGCACGCAGCCGCCGGCCATGAAGGCCTCATAACCGGCAGTTTCAAGGTTATTAAGTATATGCAGTACATATTTCGGCGGCGTTTTTATCGTCAATACACTCAAACCTCGTTTTAAACCTTGTTTTACAAAGCATAATGTATTATAATCTCTAAGATGCGGCAAGTGCAAGCCCAAATTGCATGGAGCTTTGTTTTGAGGAGCTATTATGGCAGATTTTCAGGATTTTTTGAAGCCCGGTATGCGCGGGCATCTGATAGGCATAGGCGGCGTCAGCATGGCCCCGCTGGCAGAGGTGCTTTCGGGCATGGGGCTGGTTATAGACGGCTCGGATATGTCCGACAGCGAGAAGACGGAACACCTGCGTTCGCTTGGCATAGACGTCAAGATAGGCCACAGCGCGATGAACGTCGCGGCGGATATACAGTTCGTAGTGCGCACTGCGGCAGTGCATGACGAAAACCCGGAGATAGTGGAGGCCCGCGCAAGGGGAATCCCCGTCTTTGAGCGCGCTGAGGCCTGGGGCGCCATCATGTGCGACTATGAAAACGCCCTGTGCATAGCCGGCACACACGGAAAAACGACGACGACGAGCATGTGCACGCATATCCTCATGGCTGCCGAGAGGGACCCGACCGTCATGATAGGCGGCACTCTGCCCCTGCTGCACGCCGGACACCGCGTCGGCGGAGGGGACACGATAATACTCGAAAGCTGCGAGTATCACGACTCTTTTCTCTCATTTCATCCGACAATAGCCGTCATACTGGACATAGAGGCCGACCATCTGGACTATTTCAGCGATTTGGCTGCGGTTGAGGATTCGTTCCGGGCCTTCGCGGCCAAGGTGCCGCCCTATGGAAAGATAGTGGCAAATCTGGACGACCGCAACACCATGGAGACTCTCGCGCCGCTGGGCCGCGAGCTCGTGACCTTCGGCCTGTCCGACAGGGCGGACGTCTACGCGCGCAACATAAAGCGCGTCGGGGCCTCGAGCGAGTTCGATATCTACGTCCACGGCCGCTTCTTCACGGACGTGACGCTGCACATCCCAGGCATACACAACGTGAAAAACGCCCTTGCCGCAACCGCGGCCTGCGTCTGCCTCGGCGTGCGGCCCAACGCCGTCAAATACGGTCTCGCCGGCTTCAACGGGGCGGGACGCCGTTTTGAATTCAAGGGCAAGTTCAACGGAGCGGACGTGTATGACGACTACGCCCACCACCCCGGAGAGCTCAAGGCCCTGCTCGACGCCGTGGAGCCCCTGGGCTACAAGCGCACAATCCTGGTATTCCAGCCGCACACCTATTCGCGTACGGCGGCGCTTTTTAACGACTTCATTGACCAGCTCTGCAGGCCGGACGTGACCTACCTCGCGGAGATATACGCCGCGCGCGAGACAAACACCTTCGGCATTTCCTCCTCAGATCTCGCGCAGCATATCCCCGGCAGCATCTTCTTTGACAACTTCGAGGAGATAGAGAACTCCCTGCGCGCTACGGCAAGACCCGGCGACGTGATACTCACCGTGGGCGCCGGCGACGTATTCAAAATCGGCGAAGACATAGTTGAATAATGCACAGCTTTTCAACAGGCCCCGGCCCTCTTATGTAGAGGGCCGGGGCTTTTTCTGAACCGGGCGTTTTTCCCCGTAAAGACAAGAGATATTACAGCGCCGACTGACAGAGTTTTCATAAGTGATGAAACTATAATTTATGTAAACTCTGAGGCGCGGCCTGGAGGGCCGCGGGACTTCAAATAAACTACGGAGGCTGAAACTATGTCGGTCAAAGACAGGGCGCAGGACTTTGTGAGCCTGGACATGACGTCGCTCACACTTGCCGGAGTGCATTTTCTGACGGGCTTCCTGCTTTCGGCGGGACGTATGCTGGACGGGCTCGCGCCCTTCGGCATAGCGGCGGTGGCCGCGGCGCCGCGGGGGCTGTCCGGCTGCGGCTCGCTCGCCGGGGCCTGCCTGGGCTACCTTGCGGCGGGCGAGCTGGAGTGGGGCATACGCTATGCCGCCGGCTGCGTCCTGGTTTTTACGCTGCTGTTTATCTTTCAGGACGCGAAATTTGCGTCCCATCCGCTGACGGCGCCGGCGTGCGCCTTCTTCGTGACCGCGGCTACGGGCTGCCTCAACTGTGCTGCCGGAGGGCTAAGCCTCACGGGAGAGCTGCCGGGGATAGAGGCAGAAAGCGCGCTGTGCTCCGGAGGGACGTATTTCTTCCGCGAGGCTCTCAGCCCGCGGGAAAGGCATACGGAGCTGGGGGAGAAGAGGCGCGGCGCGTCCGCGGCCATTTTGACGGCCTGCGCGCTTATGAGCCTAGCCAGGATTGAGCTCTTCGATACGGTCAGCCTTGGACGTACGGCGGCGGCCATACTGGTCATGACGGCCTCGTTCAAGGCCGGCTCGTTCGCCGGGGCGGCGGCCGGGACGGCGTTTGGCGTGGCTATGGACGCCGCCGCTTCGACCTCGGGGCTGTATACTATGGCATGGGCCTTTGCCGGCCTGTGCTCGGGGGCCTTTTCGCGCTTTGGACGCCTGACCTTTCTCGCCTCATTCATAGTTTCGGATGCGCTGGCGGTTATCTGCGCATCGATGAGGCTTGAGAACTGGCCGCCGCTGTTTGAGGCTTTCGTCGCAAGCGTGCTCTTCATGCTCATACCTTCCGGCGTCCTCACGAGACTTGGCGCGCTTGTGCAGCCTCTCAGCCCGGGAATAGGCGAGAGCGGGCTGCGCAGATATGCGTCCCGACGGGTGGAGGGCATAGCCCGCGCGTACCTGGACGTGTGCGAAGCCGCGCAGCGCGGCAGCGAGTGCGTCAACGACAACGATATAGCCCGCGTATTCGACCGCGCGGCGGAGGCGGCCTGCATAAAGTGCGCGCGGCGCGGCGACTGCTGGGTGACCGGCTATGTTGAGACGCTCGACGCGCTCAACGGCGCCACGGCGGCAATGACGGCCCGGGGCCGCCTGGAGAGCGGGGACATACCGGAGTGGTTCAGGGAAAAGTGCCGGAATATGAACGCGTTTGTGGCGGCGGTGAACGGAGAACTTAGGGCGCAGATGTACCGGAGGCAATACATGGAGCGGCTGCGGGAGGGCAGAGCCGCAGCCTGGGACCAGTATCAGGACTTCGCGGAGATACTCGCCCAGGTCTCACGCGAGCTCGGCAGCCTGAACGGCGCGGACCCGTTGGCCGAGCGCAGGCTGGTGCGCTATCTGAGAAGCCTTGACGTAGAGGCCGACGCCGCGGTGTTCAGAGATTCCGGAGGCAGGCTGCGCGCCGTGATAGAGACGGGCAATATGGCCGCCGTTACGCGGGATCCCGCCTGGCTGGACAGGCTTTCGGCGGTTATGGGCGTGAGGCTCTGTACTCCGGTGGACGCCGCGGCAGGCAGGCTTACGCTGCTTGAAGCGGAGCCGCTCTGCGCGAGCGTGGGCGTGGCTGCAATGAAAAAGCCCGGCGAGAGCGTAAACGGCGACCGCGGGACGTATTTCAAAACGGATGCCGGAACCCTTTGCGTCATACTCTCCGACGGCATGGGAACGGGAGAGGACGCCGCGGCGGAGAGCGGCCAGGCGGTTGGCATACTCGAGCGCTTCCTCAGAAGCGGCGTGGACCCGGCCGTGGCGATGAAGGTGCTGGGCAGCGTCATGCTGCTGCGCAGCGGGGATGACTGGGGCTTCGCTACGGCGGACCTCTTCTGCCTGGACCTTTTTACCGGAGAGGCGAACTTTTACAAGTACGGCGCCGCGCCCAGCTATGTGTGTATGGGCGGGAACGTGAGAAGGATAGAGAGCGAGACGCTTGCTGCGGGACTGGCCGGCGCGGGAAGCTGCAAGCCGGACGAGGTGCATATGAATCTCAAGCCGGGCAGCATCGCTGTGATTGCGTCCGACGGAGTCGTATCCGGAGAAAATGACGGCTGGCTGCGCGAGCTGCTCTGCGAATTCCGGGGCGCAGACATGAAGGAGCTGGCCAGGCGGGTGCTCCGCCGCTCGGCGGACGAGAGCGGCGGCGGAGACGACATGACGGTGCTCGCCGTGTACGTGGACGAGCGCGCATGATGAGGCCCGGAATTGAGCGCCGGAGTGCGCTGCGCGGGACGGCAAGGCGCGTGCTGATAGTTCCGCAGCCCGGAAACGGGCCGTTCGAGCAGGCAATTTTCATAGTGCGCGGCGACTGCTCGGTAAGCGAGGCGGAGCTGCTGAAGGAGGCGATGGAAGCGGCGGGGGCGGAAAAAAGCCGCCCCCGGCCGGCGCCGCCGCGCGACAGGCTGCGCCGCTGCCTGCCCTGGCTGATAGTTGCGGCCGCGGCGCTGCTTATAACGGCGGCGGTTATAGTTCTGTGACAGGAAGGATAGTAAAAAGGAGCCTTATAGGCTCCTTTTTTACTGATTAAGCCTCAGAAGCTCGCCGCGCAGCCGGACAATTATGCGCTTTTCGAGCCTCGAAATGTAGCTCTGCGATATGCCCAACTCCTGCGCCACCTCCTTTTGCGTCTGGCCCTCGCCGCCGAAGAAGCCGTAGCGCATCATGATTATGAGCCGTTCCCGCTCGGAGAGCGTGCCTATGGCACGGCGCAGCAGCTCGCGGTCGGCGTCGTCCTCCAGCGGGCGGCTGACCTCGTCGGCGTCTGTGCCCAGTATGTCGCTGAGCAGGAGCTCATTGCCGTCATAGTCGGTGTTCAGAGGCTCGTCGAGACTGACTTCGCCGCGCTGGGAGCTGTTTTTTCGCAGATACATGAGGATTTCGTTTTCAATGCAGCGCGAGGCATATGTGGCCAGCTTGATTGAGCGGCCGCTGTTGAAGGTGTTTATCGCCTTGATAAGCCCTATGGTACCCAGAGATATGAGGTCTTCAATATTTACGCCGGTGTTCTCAAAGCGCCGGGCAATGTAGACGACCAGCCGCAGGTTGTGCTCAATGAGCGTCTGACGCGCGCCCTCGTCGCCTGAATCCAGGGCCGTGAGGGCCGCAGACTCCTCGTCCCGCGGCAGCGGAGGCGGGAGAGTATCGCTGCCGCCTATGTAGTGTATGTGTTCGGAGAAGAGCAGATTGCACAGCAGTTCCTTAAGAGCGGAAAGAGAGAATTTCATACCATACCTCCTGTTGAATTTATTGCAGGCCGGCCGGGGCTATTGCGTCATAGTCCGGCGAATTTACATCTCCAAGCGCTATAAGTGCGTCGAGCTTTGAACCGTCCAGTCGTACGGAATCCGGTCTGAAGGCGGCGAGCAGCCCGCTGTCTGTTCCCACGGCGCTGTATGGCACCAGCGATACTCGGCCGGCCAGCCCGGGGAGAGCGGCGAGCCGCTCCGCGGCGGATACGGCGTCGCGCGGCAGAGAGGGAAGGCCGAGCAGCCCGGCTGCCGCAGTACGCCCGGCCACTATGACGGCCCTGCCGGTGACTGGGTCGGCGAGAGAGCTGCCCGTATCCAGCAGGGCGCGCAGGCTCAGAGCGCGCCCCGCAAGCTCGAGCTCAAGCGCGGCCACGCGCTTCGCCCGCTTAGAAAACGAGCCGCGCAGCAGCAGCGAGACGACGGCGTAGCAGACGGCAAAGCTCAGCACGAGCACACGCAGGGAAACCGGAACATAAACGGCTCCGGATGCGTCTGTACCCGCAAGCAGACTTGCGCCCCACACTGCCCCTCCAAAGAGCGCGCTCATTGCAAAAAAGGAGGCGCAGCAGCGCCAGAAACGCCGCTCGGAGCCGTAAGCCAGGAGTGCCATCCCCACTCCAACGGAGATTTTGAGGGCCGGAGCTGTAAGGAATCCCCACTTTGGCACCACCGAGGCCAGGGCGTACGCGGCCCCTGCGGCGGAGGCCAGAAGAATGCGCCGGCGGCGCAGCACCGCGCCGGAGATTCTGCCCGCCGCGAGCAGCAGCAGATAGTCTGCCGCGAGATTGAGTGCCAGAAGGCTGTCAGCATATATCGTGTCCACGCAAACAAGCATACACCAGGCGGCGGGGCGGATGTTGTCATTTACAAGTAACGCGAAGTTTGGTATAATAGCGAAGAATCAGAATTGTTTACAATTACTGCTTTTATTGGCTCGTCCGCTATATTAAAATACGCGGTGAGAACATGAATATAGGGGGAATCGACTTGGGCAAAAAACCTGTCTATAAGCGCGTGCTGATAAAGATAAGCGGAGAAGCGCTTGCGGGGGACAAGAAGTCCGGCCTGGACTTTTCCGTGATAGGCGCCGTATGCGAAGCGGTTAAAAAATGCCTGGACATGGGCGTTGAAGTCGGCATCGTAATTGGCGGCGGCAACTTCTGGCGCGGAGTCAAGGACGGCTCCGGCAAGATTGAACGCACGCGCGCAGACCACATGGGCATGCTGGCGACGGTGATGAACTGCCTGGCCGTGGCCGACGTCATGGAACAGCACGGCATAGACGTGCGCGTGCAGACGGCGATTGAGATGCGCGCCATTGCGGAGCCCTACATCCGCCTGCGGGCCATGCGCCACCTCTCCAAGGGCCGCGTGGTGCTCTTCGGCGGCGGCACGGGCAACCCCTACTTCTCGACGGACACCGCCGCCGTGCTCCGCGCCGCGGAGATAGAGGCCGACGCCATACTGCTCGCCAAGAACATAGACGGAGTATACAGCGCCGACCCGCGCGTGGACCGCGACGCCGTCAAGTACGACGCCATAACCTACGACGAGGTGCTCGCGCAGCATCTGGCCGTAATGGATACGACGGCGACGAGCCTGTCAATGGACAATTCCATCCCCGTTATAGTTTTTGAGCTCAAGGACCCGGAAAATATAGTTCGCGCCGTGCTGGGTGAAAAAATCGGCACGGTAGTAACAAATTAAGCAGGAGGAATGAACATGGCTACCGGATACGAAGAATTCGAGACTAAAATGCGCAAGACCTCTGAAAATCTGAGCATGAACCTCGCGGCTGTCCGCGCAGGGCGTGCAAACGCCGCCGTGCTTGACCAGATAACGGTCGATTATTACGGCACCGCCACACCCATACAGCAGCTGGCGAACATCTCCACGCCCGACCCGCGCAGCCTGCTCATACAGCCGTGGGACAAGTCCACGCTCAAGGGTATAGAGAAGGCCATACTCGCAAGCGACCTGGGCATCAATCCGCAGAACGACGGCATAAGCATCCGCCTGGTCTTCCCCCAGCTCACCGAGGAGAGGCGCAAGGAGCTCGCCAAGCAGGTGAAGAAGTACGCCGAGGAGGCCAAGGTCGCGATACGCAATATCCGCCGCGACGCCATGGAGAAGTTCAAGGCGCAGAAGAAGTCCAGCGAGATAACCGAGGACGATCTGAAGATAGCCGAAAAGGACCTTCAGAAGCTCACTGACGACTGGACCAAGGAAATCGACAAGATTGCCGACAAGAAGGAGAAGGAGCTCTTCGAAATCTGATGGCGTTCTTCAAGACAGATAATACGGCGGGGGAGGGGGCGAACGTCCTCCCCCGCCATATTGCGATAATCCTGGACGGCAACGGCCGCTGGGCGCGCCGGCGCGGCCTGCCGCGTACGGCCGGGCACGCCGCCGGGGCGGAGACTTTCCGCCGTATTGCGACTTACTGCAGGGACATAGGCATCGACTACCTCACGGTATACGCTTTCTCCACGGAGAACTGGAAGCGCCCGCGCGAGGAGGTTGAGGCCATCATGGGCCTGCTCGGAAAGTACCTGCGCGAGGCAGTCGAGACCATGGAGCGGGACCATATCCGCCTTAAAATACTCGGCGACCCCAGTATCCTGCCCGCGAGCCTGCGTGGACTCATAGACGAGACGGCGGATATCTCCACGCACTATGAGGGCTTCCAGGCCAACGTCTGCCTCAACTATGGCGGGCGCGACGAGATAGTCAGGGCCGCTCTGCGCTTTGCCGAGGACTACAAGGCCGGAAAGGTCACGGCGCTCACCGAGGACATGTTCTCAAGCTACATGTTTTCCGCAGGCATACCGGATCCGGACCTCATAATCCGTCCGGGCGGAGAGATGCGGCTTTCCAACTTCCTCATGTGGGAGAGCGCCTACAGCGAGCTCATTTTTACCGACGTGCTCTGGCCGGATTTCACCAGCGCCGACATAGACGCGGCCATAGCGGAGTACCGGCGCCGCGACAGGCGCTTTGGGGGAATCAAGAAATGAAAAAGAGGATTATCTTCGCCGCTGTCGGCGTGCCTGTGCTGCTGCTGATACTTTTTGCCGCCCCCGCCTGGGCGACAAGCGCCATGTGCGCGCTGCTGGCGGCCGTGGCGAGCTACGAGCTCATGCACGCCGTGGGCGATGAACAGTGGGAGCTGCTGCCCGCCATGCCGGTCCTGGCCGCGGCGATGACCGGCGCGCTGGGCACACCGATGCTCGGCATAGAGCCCGTGTGGATGCTGGCCGGTATTTTTGCCGTCATACTCTACGGCTTTGTCATGGCGATAATCACGCACGGCAGGGAAAGGCAGCTCGGATTTGCCGCTCTTGCGGCGGGTATACTCTCCGCCACGGTGCTGCCCGCGGGCTTCGCAAGCCTTGCGCTGCTGCGCTATACCGCCCCCGCGCTGGCCATTGCGCCGCTGGTGGGCGCCTTCATGTCGGACACCGGCGCGTTCTTCACGGGCCGCGCGCTCGGCAAACACAAGCTCTGCCCGCATGTGAGCCCCAACAAGACCGTCGAGGGTTCCGCCGGCGGCTTCATAGGCAGCGTCGCCGGCATGATAATCTGGCATCTTGTAGTCAAGTATACGATTCATATGGACATTGGCTGGGGCTTTGTCATAGCTCTCGGCCTTGTGGGCAGCGCCCTGGGCCAGATAGGCGACCTCAGCTTTTCGGTTATTAAGCGCGAGTTCGGCATCAAGGACTACGGCACGATATTTCCCGGGCACGGCGGGGTGCTCGACCGCTTTGACAGCGTGCTCTTCGTCTCGCCCGCCTATTACCTGATACTTACGGCTGTTCTGGCCTGAAAGAGGCTTAAAATGATAAATTCCACCGTTATACTCGGCTCCACCGGCTCCATAGGCCGCCAGAGCGCCGCCGTCTGCGAGCGGCTGGGCATACGCGTCCCCGCCCTCGCCGCCAACCGCAGCGTGGAGCTGCTTCTGAAGCAGGTCGAGACCTTCAAACCCGAATACGTCTCCGCTGCCGACCCGGAGGCCAACAGGCAGCTGCGCGAGGCGCTCTCGGGGCGTGACATCACCGTCGGCCCGCCGGGCGAGGAGGGGCTTCGCATCGCCGCGGCCTGGCCGGGCGCGGACTGCGTCGTCACCGCCGTCTCCGGCGCGATCGGCCTCCGCCCCACGCTCGACGCCATAAAGACGGGCAGGCGCATCGCCCTCGCGAACAAGGAGACGCTTGTCTGCGCGGGAGGCATAGTCATGCGCGCAGCGCGGGAGCGCGGCGCGGAGATAGTGCCCGTGGACAGCGAGCACAGCGCGATATTCCAGTGCCTGACGGGCAGAAGCGGCGAGCTTAAAAAAATACTCCTCACCGGCTCCGGCGGGCCCTTCCGCGGCTGGACGAGGGAGCAGACGGCCACTGTCACGCCAGAGCAGGCGGTGAAGCACCCCAACTGGTCCATGGGCGCGAAGATAAGCGTGGACAGCGCCACGATGATGAACAAGGGCCTGGAGTTCATCGAGGCCATGCACCTCTTCGGCGTGAGCCCGGAGGACATAGAGGTGCTTGTCCACCCCGAGAGCGTCGTCCACAGCGCGGTCGAGCTTGTGGACGGGACGGTGATAGCCCAGCTCGGCGTGCCGGACATGGGTCTGCCCATACAGTACGCGCTCACGTATCCCGAGCGGAGGCCGAGCGCGAGCGGGAGGCTGGATTTGACGAGCCTCGCCGGGCTCACTTTCATGAGGCCGGACTTTGAGAAAATGCCCTGTCTTGCGCTGGCTATGGACTGCGCCAGGCGCGGCGGGAACGCGCCCGCGGTCATGTCGGCGGCAAACGAGGCCGCCGTCGGGGCGTTTTTAGCGGGGAAACTGGGGTATAATGAAATCTACGAGAGTGTTGCGTGGGTGCTCGGGCGCATAGGCTTCATTGCGGAGCCATCGCTGGAGGAAATCATAGCCTCGGACGGCGAGGCACGCACTCTCTTTAAGGAGCGTTATTCCTGATGTTCATAGTCATCGCAATAATCGCCTTCGGCGTGCTCGTGGGCATACACGAGCTCGGCCACTTCATAGCGGCCAAGAGCCTGGGCGTAAAGGTCAACGAGTTCTCCATAGGCATGGGCCCGGCCCTCTGGAAAAAGCAGAAGGGCGAGACGCTCTACGCCCTGCGCTGCCTGCCCATAGGCGGCTACTGCGCCATGGAGGGCGAGGACGAGGAGACCGATGACCCGCGCTGCTTCACCAGGCAGCCGGCCTGGAAGCGGATTATCATCCTCTGCGCGGGCAGCTTCATGAACTTCGTGCTGGGCCTGCTGCTGGTGCTGATAATTTTCACGCAGGCCTGGGGCTTCAACACCACGATAATAGAGAGCGTCTCTGCCGACAGCCCGTACCAGGATTCCCTGCGCCCGGGAGACGAGGTGTACTCCGTAGACGGACACCGCACGTATTTCGCCGGCAACATAAACCTGTACCTCTCGCGCAACGCCAGTCAGGTTTACGATATCGTCGTTATACGCGACGGCGAAAAGACAGAGCTGAACGATTTCAGCTTTGCTCCGTATGAAAATTCCGAGGGACAGGTCACGTACGGCGTCGCCTACAGCGTGGTCGAAGCGAACTTCTGGAATACGCTGGAGTACACCTGGTACACGGCCATAGATTTCGTGAGACAGATTTGGCTGGCCCTTTCCGACTGGATAAGCGGACTTGTGGGCCTGGAGGACATGGCCGGAGTCGTTGGCATAGTGGACATGATAAACGACGTGGGCAGCCAGACGGCCGAGGAAGAGGGCTTCGGCATGGCCCTGATGGATGTGGCCTATCTCGTGGCGTTTATAGCCGTAAACCTCGCAGTCATGAATATGCTGCCCATCCCGGCGCTGGACGGCGGGCGCGTCCTCTTCGTCCTGCTCAACGCCGTGATTCATCTCTTAACCCGCAGGCGCATCCCGGCCAGATACGAGGGCTATGTCCATGCGGCGGGCATGGTTCTTATGCTTGGCTTTATGGTAGTGGTAATGTATAACGATATTTCCCGATTGATAACGTGATATGAGGCTGATAGCATGACTAAAAGAGAGAGTACAAGGCAGATAAGGGTTGGCGGCGTCCCCGTAGGCGGGGGCGCTGCCGTTTCAGTTCAGTCGATGTGCAACGTCCGTACCGGCGACGTGTCGGCGGTTGTGGAGCAGATACGCCGCCTGCGTGCGGCCGGCTGCGACATTGTGCGCGTCGCCGTGCCGGACATGGACGCGGCGAGGGCGATATCGGAGATAAAGAAGGCCGTGCCGGACGTCCCGCTCGTCGCGGACATACACTTCGACTACCGGCTGGCGCTGGAGGCCGCCGCGCGAGGCATAGACAAGATACGCATAAACCCGGGCAATATCGGCGGCAGGGACAAGGTCGCCGCCGTGGCGAAGGAGTGCAGTTTACATAATATACCCATACGCATAGGGGTGAACGGGGGAAGCCTGGAGAAACCGCTGCTGGAGAAGTACGGCCACCCGACGGCGGAAGCGCTTGTGGAGAGCGCGCGCGGACATATCAGGCTCTTGAACGACTGCGGCTTCGACGACATATGTCTCTCACTCAAGAGCAGCAGCGTAAGCCTTACGGTGGAGGCGTACCGTCTCGCCAGCGAGGTCTTTCCGTACCCGCTGCACCTGGGTGTCACGGAGACGGGGACGGCCTACAACGGGATTATAAATTCCGCGGTTGGCATCGGCGCGCTGCTCATGGAGGGCATAGGCGATACCATACGCGTTTCCCTGACGGCCGACCCCGCCGAAGAGGTAAGGGCCGGCGCGGCCATACTCAGGGCGGCGGGGCTCAGAAAGGGCGGAGTGCGCTTCGTGAGCTGTCCCACCTGCGGGCGTACGGAGATAGATCTCATCGCCCTTGCGCATGAGGTGGAGGAAAAGCTGCAAAACGTCAGGGCGGATATAACCGTCGCCGTCATGGGCTGCGTCGTCAACGGCCCCGGCGAGGCGCGCGAGGCGGATTACGGCATAGCCGGCGGCAGGGGCTGCGGCCTGCTCTTCAAAAAGGGCGAGATTATCAGAAAGGTGCCAGAGAACGAGCTCTGCGCGGCGCTTATGGAGCTGATTGCAAGCGAGGTGGAGCTATGACGGGCTTCCTGAACATATTCCCCGGCTGCGAGCCCCTGGCCGGAAGCTGCGGCGGCCTGGACAAGGCCGAGGTGGAAAGCGTCGTGGTGGACGAGGACGAGCGCAGCATGACGGTTAACGCACGCTTCGCTTCCGTGGTCGCGCCCGCGGAGGCGGCGGCGCTTGAGAGCAGCCTGCGCGCCCAGTACGGGCTTCTGAAGGTCACGCTCAACGCCGAGTGCCCCAAACCGCAGCCGGCGCAGCGGCCTAAAAGCGGGAACGCAGACGGCAGGCTGCTTTACGGCAAGGCGCTGCGCAAGTCGGACGCGCCGCAGGACATGTCCACCGTTACGCTGGAGAGCGGATACGTGACCGTCAAGGGCGAGGTCTTCGCCGTCAACAACCGCGAAATTCAAAAGCGCGGCGCGACGATATTGAGCTTCGACATGACCGACTATACCGGCAGCGTGCGTATAAATAAATTCATCGCCCGGGGCGAGGACGCCAGCATCGCGGGCAAGATAAAGCCCGGTATGTGCCTTGTCGTGCGCGGCAGGGCGGACTTCGACAAGTTTTACGGCGACCTCGTGATAGACCCGGCGAGCATTGCGACCTCTGAAATGGAGCTGCGCCCGGATACGCACGAGGGCGAAAAGCGCGTGGAGCTGCACCTGCACACGCGCTACTCCACGCTCGACGCCCTGCCCGACCCGGCCAAGGTGGTCGAGCGGGCCGCGGCCTGGGGTATGAAGGCCGTCGCGGTAACCGACCACGGCACGGCGCAGTCCTTCCCGGAGATGAGCAAGGCCGGGAAGAAGTACGGGGTGAAAATACTCTACGGCATTGAAGGATATTATGTAAACGACGTTGACACCGGCTCAGCCGTCCGCGGCGAGAGCGAGCTGCCCCTGACGGCGGAATTCGTAGCCTTTGACGTGGAGACAACGGGCCTCTCCGCCACGGCGGACAGGCTCACTGAGATTGGCGCGGTACTGTTTTCCGGCGGAAAGGTTATCGACACTTTCAGCACCTTTGTGAATCCGGAGATGCACATACCGGCAAATATAACGGAGCTCACCGGCATAAAGGACAGCGACGTCGCGGACGCGCCCGGCGAGGCCGAGGCAATGCGGGCGTTTCTGGATTTCGCCGGAGGCCGGCCGATAATCGCGCACAACGCGACCTTTGACACGGGCTTTATGGCCGCCGCCTGCGCGCGCAGCGGGATTGAATTCAGCCCCGTGGTCGTGGACACGCTGATTCTCTCGCAGCGCCTCCTGCCTGAGCTCAGGCGCCACAAGCTGGACATCGTGAGCAAGCATCTGGGCCTGCCCGAGTTCAACCACCACAGGGCCTTTGACGACGCGGAGGTCGTTGCCCGTATGATGGAGAAGTTCATACCCATGCTGCACAACCACGGCGCGGAGAGGCTCTGCGACGTGAACGAGGTCATGGGACGGCTCTCGGGAAGCGGGGGAAGCCGGCGAGTAAGGCATATAAGTCTGCTTGTGCGCAACAAGACGGGCCTGAAGAATCTCTACAAGCTCATTTCGGCGAGTTATCTGAAGCACTATCAGCGCAATCCGATAATCCCCAAGAGCCTGCTCATGCAGCACAGGGAGGGAATACTGGTCGGTTCCGCCTGCGAGGCCGGCGAGGTGTTTGACGCCGTGCTGCGCGGCACAGCGGCGCAGGAGCTCAAGCAGCTGGCGGGCTTCTACGACTACTTCGAGATAATGCCGCTTGCCAACAACCGCTTCCTCGTCGAAAACGGCACGGTGCACGACGACGAGGGTCTGCGCAGCCTCAACCGCAGGATAGTAAAGCTGGCCCGCGAGCTGAATAAGCCTGTCGTAGCCACAGGCGACGTACACTTCCTCGACCCGAGGGACGAGATATACCGCCGCATCCTGCTTGCGGCCAAGAAGTTTTCCGACGCCGACAGGCCCAATCCGCTCTATTTCCGCACGACGGACGAGATGCTGGAGGAGTTCGCGTACCTGGGCAAAAACGAGTGCTATGAGGCCGTCGTGACCAATCCCAACGCCATCGCGGACATGTGCGAGGAGATACAGCTGTTGCCCGACGGACTCTTTCCGCCGAAGATTGAAAACTCCGACGGCCAGCTCAAGGATCTCGTCTACGGCCGTATGCATGAGATTTATGGCGAAAACCCGCCGGAAATAGTCACCGAGCGCGTGGAGACGGAACTGCACGACATCCTCTCGCGGCACTACGACGTCATATACATGTCCGCGCAGAAGCTGGTCGCCGACTCCAATGCCCACGGCTACCTCGTCGGCAGCCGTGGCAGCGTCGGTTCATCCCTCGTCGCCTACATGTCCGGCATCACGGAGGTCAACAGCCTGCCCGCGCATTACGTCTGCCCCAAATGCCACTACACGGACTTCGAGTCAGGCAAGGGCTACGGCTGCGGCGCGGATATGCCGGACATGGCCTGCCCGGCCTGCGGCACGATGATGCGCAAGGAGGGCTTCGACATACCGTTCGAGACCTTCCTGGGCTTCGGCGGCGACAAGGTGCCGGATATTGACCTCAATTTCTCCGGCGAGTACCAGGCGAAGGCCCACAAATATACTGAAGAGCTTTTCGGCTCCGACCACGTGTTCAGGGCGGGCACCATAGGCACGCTCGCGGAAAAAACGGCATACGGCTATGTGCTGAAGTACAATGAGGAGCGCGGGATAAAGATATCCAAGGCCGAGGAGGGCCGGCTTGCCGCCGGACTGGTCGGCGTAAAGCGCACCACCGGACAGCACCCGGGCGGACTTGTCGTCATACCGCAGGACATGGAGGTCGAGGATTTCTGCCCCGTGCAGCACCCGGCCGACGACCCCGGCAGCGGGATAATCACCACCCACTTTGAATATCACAGCATGGAGGCCAATCTCCTCAAGCTGGACGAGCTGGGCCACGATGACCCGACCATGCTCAAGATGCTTCAGGACATGACAGGCTACGACGTCCGCAGCGTGCCGCTCGACGACCCGGAGACGCGCGCCATTTTCAAGAGCCCCGCGCCGCTGGGGCTGCCGGATGACGACCCGATAATCGGCAAAACCGGCACGATAGGCATCCCCGAATTCGGAACCGGCTTCACGCGCCAGATGCTGGTGGACACGAAGCCCGAGCAGTTCGACACTCTCGTGCGCCTCTCCGGCTATTCCCACGGCACAGACGTGTGGCTGGGCAACGCCAAGGACCTCATACTCTCCGGCACCGCCACGGTCAAGGACACGATAGGCTGCCGCGACGATATCATGCTCTACCTTATCTCCATGGGCATGGAGCCCAAGCGCAGCTTCAAGATAATGGAGGCCGTCCGAAAGGGCCGCGGCCTGCCCGAGGGCGCGGAGGGCGAGATGCTCGACCATGGCGTGCCCGACTGGTACATAGAGTCCTGCAAGAAGATAAAGTACCTGTTTCCAAAGGCGCACGCCGTTGCATACGTCATGATGGGCTTTCGCATAGCCTTTTTCAAGGTGCACTATCCGCTGCAATACTACAGCGCCTATTTCTACCGCCGCAGCCAGAAGGATTCCTTTGACGCTGCAATTATGATGCAGGGCCTGGAGTTTGTCCGCCGGAAGATAAATGAGATAGACACTAAGGCCGACGTCACAGCCAAGGAGCAGGATCTGCGCACCACGCTCGAGGCGGTCTATGAGTTCTACCTGCGCGGCTTTGAGTTCGCGCCCATAGACCTCTATGAGAGCGATGAGAGCAAGTTCCTCGTCGTGGGAGACAAGCAGCTGCGTCCGCCCTTTGTGGCGCTCTCGGGACTGGGAGAGGCGGCGGCCCGGGACCTCGCCGCCGCGCGCGAGGGAGGCAGGGAGTTCATTTCAGTAGAGGAACTCTCCATGGCCTGCCCCAAGCTGAGCCAGGCTCACATAGAGCAGCTCAAAGCCGTCGGCGCGCTCAGCAGCCTGCCCGACGAAAGCCAGATGAGCCTGTTCTGAGCCGAAGCAACAAAGCGCCCTCCGGATACGGAGGGCGCTTTGCCGTCGGGTATACGGCCTGCTGATAAAGTCACGATTTTTAACTATTTGCGAGCAGCCGCGCTGAAAATCCGCAGTGGTCATTGACAGGTGGAGAATTCATAGTAAACTTAATCTTATAATATCTGAGCCGGAGGTAAATAACATGCGTGCATATGAGAGGCTTTTGAAATACGCGGTCTACCCCACAAAGAGCGCCGAAGGCGTCGAAACCAACCCCAGTACGCCGGAGCAGTTCGCTCTGGCCCACGCGCTTGCCGACGAGCTGCGCTCACTCGGCGCGGCCGGTGTCGAGTGCTCGGAGCACTGCTATGTCTACGCGCATCTGCCTGCGACGCCGGGCTGCGAGAGCGCGCCTGCGATAGGCTTCATCGCGCATATGGACACATCTCCGGACTTCTCCGGCGAAGGCGTCAAGCCCAGGATTATACCGGACTACGACGGCGGCGACGTCTGCCTGGGCAGCGGCCGGACTCTGTCTGCCGCGGATTTTCCGCATCTTCCGTCTCTTGCCGGGCGCACGCTTATCACCACCTCGGGCGACACCCTGCTCGGCGCGGACGACAAGGCGGGCATCGCGGAAATCATGACGCTTGTCGAGCTGCTTGCCGAACGGCCGCACGGGACTGTCGCCGTTTGCTTTACGCCTGACGAGGAGGTTGGCAACGGCGTGCTCGGCTTTGAGGCTGAACGCTTCATGGCGCAGGCCGCCTTCACGCTTGACGGCGGCCGGGAGGGCGAGGTTTCCTGGGAAAACTTCAACGCCTCCGGGGCCGAAGTGAACTTCCGCGGCTTCAACGTCCACCCGTCCTCCGGCAAGGACACCATGATAAACGCCGCGCTCGCGGCGTGCGAGTTCGCGGCCATGCTGCCGGCCGACGAGACCCCGCGCCAGAGCTCGGGCCGCGAGGGCTTCTATCACCTTACCGGCATGAGCGGGAACTGCGAAAGCGCAAGGCTCGGCTACATTCTCCGCGACTTCGACATGTCCGGGCTCGAGCGCCGCGAGAAGGCCCTGCTTGCCGCCGCGGCCAGCCTTAATGAGAAATACGGAGAGGGCACGGTCGAGGTGAAGCTGAGGCTCAGCTACCGCAACATGGCCGAAAAGCTGCTGCCCGAGTACCGCTGGCTTATCGACCTGGCCATGGACGCCACGCGCGAGGCCGGACTTGAGCCTTACGCCGTCGCCACCCGCGGCGGCACTGACGGAGCCATGCTCAGCTGGCGCGGCCTGCCCTGCCCGAACCTCGGCACCGGCGGCTGGGCCTATCACGGGCCATATGAGCATATCACCGTGGAGGGCATGGACAAGTGCGTTGAAATCCTGCTCGGAATAGTCGAGCGCATGCGCCTGCGCGGAGATGCCGCGCAGTAATGGGAGGCCGCGGCGTGGAAACAGCGAAACCTGAAAGGGATTTGGGCCGTTTCGTGCGTGAAACGGCAATATTGACGGGCGCTATGGCCGTAATTTCGGCGGCTGTGTTCTTCTTTCTTGTGCCAAGCAAGGCGGCGGTCAGCAGCATAGCCGGCGCGGCCATCATCATAAACGGCGTCGTGGGACTGCCTGTGTCGCTAATCACGCTCGCTATAAACGCCGTGCTGATTGCCGTGGGCCTCGCCGTTTTCGGGAAGGGCTTCGCCTTCAACACGATATACACCTGCCTGCTGCTCTCGGGCTTCATGGCGGTTCTCGAGCTGCTGTTTCCGGATTACACCTCGCTCACAGGCAGCGCGGAGCTGGACGTCATCTGCTACGTGCTCGTCGTAAGCTGGGGCCTCGCCATACTTTTCCGGCACAACGCGGCTTCGAGCGGCCTGGACATAATTGCGCAGATAATGAACAAATACCTGCATATCGAGGTCGGCAGGGCCCTCTCGATTGCGGGCATAGCCATAGCGCTCTGCTCGGGCTTCGTGTACGACGGCAGGACCGTGGCTTTGAGCGTACTCGGGACCTACTTCAACGGCATAGTGCTTGACCGCTTCATCTTCGGCCAAAACCTCAAGCGGCGGGTAAGCGTAATCACGAAGTACGAGGAGGAGCTGCGCGAATTCATCCTCAACGAGCTGCACTGCGGCGCAACCGGCTATGAGGCCTTCGGCGCGTACAGCGGCACGGAGTTCCGCGAACTCGTCATGATAGTGGACAAACAGCAGTATCAGCGCCTCATGAGCTTCGTGCACCGACTGGACCCAGAGGCCTTTGTCGCCGTATACACCGTCTCCGAGGTCAGCCGCAAAGCCTGGAGCTGACGGCTTTTTCCCTTGATATAACTGAGCCAGGCACGTGGAAATCCCACGTGCCTGGCTCACTATTATCCGGGACGGAATTTCTGTTTGCGCCCTGCGCCGCGCTCACATGTACGGATCCTTAGGCACAACCGGCAGGATTTTCGCCGCTATCTTTCCGTCGCGTATGTCTATCTGCGCAAAGCTGGGTTCGCCGCCGAGACCGGCGGAGCCGGGATTAACAACGGTCATGCCGGCGGGATAGTCTATGCGCGCAATGTGCGTATGGCCGTAGAGCACAAGGCCGGCGCCTGCGAAGTGGGCGGAATTCAGAAGCGAATCCATTGTGGACTTGACGCCGTACCGGTGGCCGTGCGTTGCAAATACAAGTATGCCCCCGGCGCTGAAGCAGATTGTATCCTCCTCCCGGCTCATGAAATCACAGTTGCCCGGAACGGCGTGGAGGGGAAGTCCGGGGAATTCCCGCGAGAGGATATCCGCGTCGCGGCAATGATCGCCGAGGTGGACAATCATGTCGGGCTGAGTGCGCCGTACGCACTGAGGCAGCAGCTGATTTCGGCCGTGAGTGTCGGAGAAGACGGCAAGGCGCATGGACGCGCACCTCCTGAAGAGATTGAGAATATACTGCGTTTGGAGGGATGAAAATGGACATCAACAAGTTCGCCGGAAGTCTGGACAGCGAGAAAAAGGCAAAGCTGGACGCGCTCAGCCGGACCGACGCGGCGAAAGCCCTCGAGAACATGTTTTCCGAAGCGGAGCTGATTAAAGCGGCGACAGACGGCAATCCCGCGGCCGTAAAGGATATACTGCGCAGGGTGCTGTCCACGGATGAGGGGAAAAAGCTTGCGGCCATGCTCGGAGAAGCGATGAAATAAAGCCTGGGAGGGGGTGCGGCACATGGACGGCCTGGAGGATAAGCTCAACGCCATACTTTCAGACCCGGACGCCATGGGGCGCATAGCCGAAATGGCGAAATCACTTACCGGGGACGGGGGAAGCGGGGAAAAGCCGGCCGATATGGACGAGGGGCTGGTGAAAAAAGCCGTAAAGCTCCTGAGAGGCAGGGCCATGAACTCGGACGAAACGGCGCTGCTGACTGCGCTGCGCCCATTCCTGTCGGATGAGCGCAGAGCGCGCCTGGACCGGGCGATAAAAATAGCCAGGCTCGCGTCTCTCGCCAGCCTGGCGGGGGAATTCGCCGGACTGGGGGGTGAGGAGCATGTATAACCGTTACCAGGGAAATACGGGCAAGTACATACGGCTGCCGGATGCTTCCGACAGCCGTTCGCGTTCCGAAACAGCGGCTGCAGCTCGCGTACCGGAGGAGCAGCCGTCAGCCGGTGATTTGGATAAAAAAAGCCGGGCCGCGGCGGACATGAAGGCCAAAGTTCCCGCTCATACGCGGCATGTTAACAGACAGGGCGAAGCCGGGCAGGGAATAGAGGCCCTGCTTGGAGGCTTTGGCTCCGCAGTCGCCGGCAGGCTGGGCAGCCTCAACAGCGAGGACCTGCTTCTGCTTGCCGTCATATATCTCATGTACCGCGAAAGCGGGGACCGTCAGCTGCTGCTGGTCCTTGCGGCGCTGCTATTCGTCTAGTTCTCAGGCGGACTGAATAGGCTGGCGTCCGGGGCCATGAGGTCTGAAACCGTGACGTTCATACGATAGATGAGCTCTCCGTCCTCGGTGCTCTGCGCGCCTGCAAGCAGGCCCGTAGAAACGGAAACGTAAATTCGGTTTACATAACTCTCGTCGTCCTCAATGTATTCGACGCAGATGCAGTTTGTCCCGCCGTACATCTGATAGCCGGCGTCGAGAATGTTTTCAGACGGCAGGGAAAGCACGTCCTCGTAGCTTACGGCGCGCATCCATCTGTCCGAATTCTGCTCACTGGGCATGGAGAGAAGGCCGGAGACGGAGTCATACCATATGTACAGCATGCCGTCGGAGATTAGGACGTTGCGGGTGCTTCCGCCTATTTCTCCGCGTATCCTGGTGCGCCCTCCGTCAACCCAGACCTGAAGCTCCTGCGAGCTGCTGCCGCCCGGCCAGAAATCTTCAACCGTGACGGCGGCGGTATAGCTCTCGGCGCGGCTGAGCCCGGACAGGACGGCCTGGACGTTCCCGGCATTGACGCTGGTTTCGGTAAGGCCGGGGGCGTCGGACTGGCTGACGCCGCCGGTCTGGCCCGGCGAGGGCAGAGAGACCTCCGTGGTTTCGGAGCTGCGGCCCATGAAAAAGAGCGCGTAGATTATGACTGCGGCGGTGAGCACAAGCAGGATAATTATGAAGAGTTTCGAGCGCCTTCTCATGGGGAAAACGCCTCCGGAGCCTCGCCGCGCAGCTTGAACGCGTACTCTATCGCGTCGGCAATCCGGCGGCTTGCCTGACCGTCGCCGTACGGGTTGACGGCGTGGGCCATACGCTCATACACGGCGCGATTGCACAGAAGTTCCCGGGCGAGGGACACTATTTTCTCTTCGGAGGTGCCGGCGATTTCAACCGTCCCGGCTTCCACGGCCTCGGGGCGCTCCGTCTCGCCGCGCAGGACGAGGACGGGCTTGCCGAGGGCCGGGGCCTCCTCCTGCAATCCACCGGAGTCGGTCATGACGATATAGCTTCTGGCCATAAGCCTGTGCATGTCCACGGCGGAGAGAGGCTCTATCAGAGCTATGTTTTGAACGCCGTCGAGACATTTGTGCGCGGCGCCGCGTACAACCGGGCTCATATGCACGGGGTAAACAACGAGAACGTCGGGGTTTTCGATGGCCGTGCGGCGAACGGCGGCGAAGATGTGCTCCATCGGTGCGCCGTAATTCTCGCGCCTGTGGCAGGTGAGCGTGATAACGCGCCGGCCGCTAAAGTCGAGGGCGTTCAGCTCCGGGGACTCAAAGCCCTCGCCGTGCGCCGTATATTCGAGCGCGTCTATGACGGTGTTGCCCGTGACAAACACGCCCTTCGTGATGCCCTCGCGGGCGAGGTTTTCAGCGTTGTGCGCGGTTGGGGCGAAATGCATGGAGGCGAGCCGGCCCACAAGCTGGCGGTTCATCTCCTCCGGATATGGAGACCAGCGGTCATGGGTGCGCAGGCCGGCTTCGACATGGCCGCAGTTTATCTTAGCGTAGAAGGCCGCAAGCGCGGCGGCAAAGGTGGTGGTCGTGTCGCCGTGGACAAGCACGAGGTCGGGGCGCGCCTGGGCAAATACGCCGCTCAGGCCCTCGAGCACGCGCGAGGTTATGTCGGCGAGCGTCTGGCCGCTTTTCATGATGTTGAGGTCATAGTCCGGCCTTATGCCGAATACGCCCAGTACGCCGTCAAGCATTTCCCTGTGCTGGGCCGTGACGCAGACCGAGCTCTCTATGCCTCCGCGCCGGGACAGCTCAAGTACGAGCGGGGCCATTTTTATGGCCTCCGGACGCGTACCGAATACGCTCATGACTTTAATTGCCATCGTCTTTCTCCTTGTGATGATGGACATTGTGCTCCTCTACGACGCCGTCGCAGTTGGGGTCTACAGGCGGATTGTAGTGGTGGCCTTTGAGAGTGCGCGTGATATAGAGCCCTATGGCGACGGCCGCCAGGGCGGCGACAACTATCAGCACGGTGCGCACGACGCCGGTGGTGGCGAGCACGACGGCGCAGAGGCCGAGTATGGCGGAGAGGGAGTACAGTATGGCGACGGCCTGCTTCTGACTGAGGCCCATGTCAATGAGCCTGTGGTGCAGGTGGCCGCGGTCGGGGTGCATGGGGCTCTGCCCGCGCAGCAGACGGCGGAAAAAGGCGCATACCGTGTCAAAAAGCGGCAGGAACAGCGCAAGCACGGGCACGACGAAGGTCACGAGCGCATAGGTCTTGAACATGCCAACGACGCTGACCGTGCTGAGCACATAGCCCAGAAGCAGCGCGCCGGTGTCGCCCATGAATATCTTTGCGGGATTGAGGTTATAGGGCATGAAGCCCAGGCAGGCGCCCATGAGCGCGGCGAGCAGCAGCGCGACGTTGCCTTCGCTGACCAGCAGAGCGACGACGAACATGGTCGTGCTTGCAATGGTGCTCACGCCGACGGCAAGGCCGTCCAGCCCGTCTATCAGATTGACGCTGTTGGTGATGCCCACAATCCACAATACGGTGACCGGTATGGCCAGCCAGCCGAGGAAGAGCAGCTCGCGGTTGGAGAAGATGATTGGATTGGAGAAGAACTCTATGACCACGCCGTGCGCCACGGCGATGACGGCGGCCGCTATCTGCACGAGCAGCTTTATCCACGCGCGCAGATTGACGACGTCGTCAATGGCCCCGCAGGCCACTATAAGCACAGCGCCGAGCAGTATGCCGCGCACCTGCCTGGAGATGTCCGCGAAAAGCACCACGCTGAGGAGAAAACCGAGGAAGATTGCCAGTCCTCCCATGCGTGGGATGGGATGGTCATGCACGCGCCGCTTTCCGTCGGGCACGTCTATCGCACCCATTTTCTGCGCGAAGGTTTTGACCACAGGCGTGGCCGCGAAGCTTATTGCAAAGGCTATGGCTATGGTGAGCAGTATACGCACCCACAGCGCCAGCTCCAAATTGAGCAGCATATTATCCTAACACTCCTGAATCCGCCGCGCTGAATGGCGCGGCGGTTTGCTGTTATGTTTTTTAGCGTTCTACAAAGCCGAGACGCTTGTAGACTTTGCGCAGCGTCTTCCAGGACGCGGCGCAGGCCTTTTCGGCTCCCTTGCGGTAGACGCTCTGGAGGTAGGCCTTGTCCTTGAGTATCCTGTGCGATTCCTCCTGGATGGGGCGGAGCATTTCCACCACGGCCTCGCCGACGGCGGTTTTGAAGTCGCCGTAGCCGTGGCCGGTGAATTCGCGTTCAATCTCTTCGAAGCTCTTGCCGGTGGCGGAGGAGTAAATCTGCATGAGGTTCGCGACGCCTGGCTTGTTGGCCGGGTCGTAGCGCACGCAGTTCTCGCCCGTGTCCGAATCGGTTACGGCGCGCTTAAACTTGCGCATTATGTCCTCGGGCTTTTCCAGCAGGTGGACGCAGCCGTTGGGGTCCTTGTCGGACTTGCTCATCTTGCTGGTGGGGTCCTGCAGGCTCATGATGCGCGCGCCGACGCGGGGGATATAGGCCTGGGGCACCTTGAAGGTCTCGCCGTAGACGTTGTTGAAGCGTATCGCGACGTCGCGCGTGAGCTCGACGTGCTGCTTCTGGTCGTCGCCGACGGGGACAAAGTCCGCCTGATAGAGCAGGATGTCCGCCGCCATGAGGGCGGGGTAGGTGAAGAGGCCGCCGTTGATGTTGTCGGCGTGCTTGGCGCTCTTGTCCTTGAACTGCGTCATGCGGCTCAGCTCGCCGA
>CALXGL010000130.1 GCA_944387825.1 uncultured Oscillospiraceae bacterium
CTCGGCGAGAGCCTAATTATTGCCGGCACCGCCCCCGCCCGGCGGGACTGGTCGTCCCTTGCGTTCCGGGAACTGCAGCTGCTCTATGACCTCAGTCTCGACCTCAGGCGCAGCGGCTGCGCCAGCCTGGACCTCTGCGACGTCGCCTGCGGACGTGCGGACGCGTATATTGAGCGTTGGCTGCACCCCTGGGACTACGCGGCGGGCGCGCTGATAGTCGCGGAAGCCGGCGGCACCGTGACCAGCTGCGGCGGCGAGGCCCTGAGCCTTGTCTCCTCCGGCGGAATCCTCTCCTCCAACGGCAGGGTGCACCCCCGCCTGCTGGAACTTTTAAGCGCCCGGTAAAGCAGATACGGCCCCTCCGGGGCCTTTGGGTATTTTAATGGCCGGTCCGAAGACCGGCCATTTCGTATCAGCCCCACAGCGCTGTCAGCATGGGGATTATCTGTTTCTTGCGGCTCATGACGCCGCGCAGGAAGAGGTGGTTGTCCCTGGGTTCCCTGTTGAAGGCCTGACGTATGGTGTCGTCGCTGCCCACGTAGAAGATATGAGAGCCCTCCTGCAGCACGTCGGTTATCATAAGCATGACCAGGTCGAATTCCTGCTTCTCCTTCAGCTCCTCCATGAGGGCGAGGAACTCGTCCTTCCTCTGCAGCAGGTGGTCGGCGTCCGCGCAGGTTATCTGGCTCACGCCTATGTTCTGCTCCGCGATGTGGAACTGCTTATAGTCGGCGCGGAACAGCTCCTCGGCGCTCTTGCCGTCGGTGCTGCCGGCGGCGTAGAGCTCCTTGCCTATCTCGTCAAGCGAGACTCCGGCCATGCGCGAGAGCCGCTCCGCCACCGCGATATCTCGCTTCGTGCAGGTGGGGGATTTGAACATGACCGTATCCGACAGGATTGCGCCGGCCATGAGCCCGGCTATCTTCGGGGACGGAACCACACCGCGCTCCTGATACATGGCGGTCAGGATCGTATTCGTGCTGCCGACGGGCTCGTTGCGCACGGAGATGGGCTGCATAGTCTGTATATCCGCCAGCCTGTGGTGGTCTATTATTTCAAGTATCTCCACCTGGTCCAGGGCCGGGATGCTCTGTGCGGCCTCATTGTGGTCCACCAGCACCACCTGCTTCCTGCGCGGGCGCAGCAGGTGATAGCGCGAGATGGTGCCCATGACGTGCCCGTCGTTGTCCAGCACCGGATAGCTGCGGAAGCGGCTCTTGAGCATTATCTCCCGCACGTCGTCCAGATAGTCGTCCACGTGGAAAGCCACGATGTCCTTCGCCTTTACTATCCTCGCCACAGGCAGGGCCTGATAGATTATGCGCGAAACCCGCCTCGCGCTCAGCGGAGTGGATATTATGCAGGTGCCGCCGCCGGACTCGGCCCACTCGGGCTTTATGGTGGCGCGGCAGATTATGAGGCAGTGCACCCCGCTCTCTATGGCCTTTTCAACTATTTCCGGCTGGTCTCCGCAGACAAGTATGCTGTCCGGATTCGTCAGCGCCGGGTCCTCAAAGTTCTGGGGCAGGGCTATGTACAGCTCGCCTGACACCTCGCTGACGGTACAGTTGAGCTCGTTCACAAGCGTGCCCTCCAGCACGCTTAAAAGGTTGAAAAGAGGCAGGTTGTCTATGCGGTTTTCGGTCATGGTCTGCATGTCGTAGGCCGCAATGTCGCCCGCGGAGAGCATGCCGCAGAGCACGCTGTCCTCGTCTATTATGGGCACCGCGCTGAAATTCCCGTCGCGCATGGTGCGCCAGGCCAGGTCCAGAGGCACGGAACGGTCCAGCGCCGGCGTGCGGTCATAGTCTATGTCCTGCACCTGGGTGCGCATGTTCTTTACAAGAGGCGGCGCCTCGGCGCCGAAGCGTGAGAGCAGGCGGGCGGTCTCGTCGTTTATGCTGCCCAGGCGCACGGCCTTATATGACCTCTCTCCCAGGGCATTCTTCAGATTGGCATACGCTATCGCCGCAACGATGGAGTCCGTGTCCGGGTTGCGGTGGCCGGTCACATATATATCGCCCATAGGCTCAGTCCTCTCCGATACTCAGATAAAAGCGGTAAAATCCGTGCCCGAAGGCCCCGGATACGCTCACATATTATAGCAGTATGGGCTGTGTTTGTATAGTGTTTTGTACTAAAAAAGCCTTTGTTATATATTAAACGCACAGTATGCGGGCAAATTGCGTCGAGTCGCGGCGTTTTTCGCCGCGCACGTGGCGCGTTCAGCGGCCCGGAGCCCGCGCGCGTCGAGACTGCCGCCATTCCGCGCGGCCGGCCCGGTACAGCAAGTATATGCCCGGGCATGCAAAAATCCCGCGCAGAGCTGTCTGCGCGGGATGCGCGATTCAGATGCTTTTGCCCAGCATGTACGCTTCGGCGAGCAGTGCGGGGCGGGAATTCACGGTTTCAGGTTCGTCGGCCCCCGTGGCGCAAAGCACGCCGCGCAGCCCGACGCCTTCAAAGCAGTCTATCCAGCCCCGGATGCAGTCCACGGCACGCGCCGCGGCACTCTCGTCCTCGGCGCAGGAACACATGAGATAGACGCTGCGGTAGGAATAATCTATGGGAAACAGCGGATTCGCGCGGTCAAGCATGGTCTTGAGCTGGCCGGAAACGCCGTAGTAGTATATTGGCGTCGCAAAGCAGAGGACGCCGGCGTCCTTCATCTTCTGCGCGATAAGGTCGGCGTCGTCGCGCTGGACGCAATGACCATCCTTCGCACTCTGGCAGGCAAGGCAGCCGCGGCAGAAGCCGAGCTTTTTGCCCTTGAGCGTGACAATCTCCGCTTCGTTACCAGCCTCTATCGCGCCGCGCATAAACTCACGGGCGAGCAGCTCCGAGTTGCTCCCCTCGCGAAAGCTGGAGGATATCACAAGCAGCCTTTTCATTTCAAATACTCCTTATAAAAGCTCTCAATCCTGTCAAAGGGTATGGCGTCTTTACCACCGCCGTCGTAGAGGTCGGTGTGACTTGCGCCGGGGATTATAAGAAGCTCCTTATTCTCCGGCACGGGGTTGCCGTCCATCATGTGAGCAAAGGCGTCTCTGCCCATATAGCAGCTGTGCGCCTTGTCGCCGTGTATGATAAGGACGGCAGAGCGTATCTCATTGGCATAGGCCAGCAGGGGCTGATTCAGAAAGCTCATGGTGCCGGTGATATTCCAGCCGTCGTTTGAGTTGCCGCTGCGGGGATGGTATCCGCGCGGCGTCCTGTAGTAGGCATAGTAATCCTTGACAAAGTACGGAGCATCTTCGGGAAGAGGGTCAACCACTCCACCGGCGCGCGCATAAGAGCCGGACTTATAGTCCTCTGTACGCTGCTTGTTGAGCATCCCCCTCTGCTCATGCCGCGCGGACTCGCTGTCGGAGCTGTCAAAGTAGCCCTTCGCGGCTATTCGGCTCATATCGTACATCGTGCTCACGACCGTGGCCTTTACGCGCGTATCAAGCGCCGCGGTATTAAGGGCAAGCCCGCCCCAGCCGCAGATGCCGAGAATGCCGACGCGCTCCGGGTCGACGGCAGGATTGGTGACAAGGAAGTCTACCGCGGCCTGGAAATCCTCGGTGTTTATATCCGGTGAAGCCACCCGGCGCGGCTCGCCGCCGCTCTCCCCGGTGAAGCTCGGGTCGAAGGCTATGGTGAGGAAGCCGCGCTCGGCAAGGGTCTGGGCATAAAGGCCGGAGCACTGTTCCTTAACCGCGCCGAAGGGGCCGGATACGGCAATAGCCGCAAAGGGCGCGGCGGCGTCTTTCGGCACATACATATCCGCCGCAAGCGCAATGCCGTAACGGTTGCGGAATGTAACCTTGCTGTGATTTACCTTTTCGCTCCTGGGAAAGGTCTTGTCCCATTCCTGTGTGAGTATGAGTTCAGACATTTTGTTTCCTCCATTAGTCAGCAGGTTCGTGTTAATCGGATTTTCTGCCTCCATGGAACTCGGATAAGCTCATCGGCTCAATGCGCCGCAGCACGCGGGCCGGCACGCCGGCGGCTATGGCGCAGGCGGGCACGTCGCGGTTCACCACCGCTCCCGCGGCCACCACGGCGTCATCGCCTATGCTCACGCCGGCGAGGACGATCACGCCCGCGCCCAGCCAGACATTTTTGCCTATTTTTATCGGCGCGGGGAAGAGGTCGTGCCTCTCGGCCGGGTCGAGCCCGTGATTGAGCGTGGCGAGGGTGCAGCCGTGGCCAATCAGCGCGCCGTCGCCTATCTCTATGCCGCCCTGGTCCTGGAATTTGCAGCCCGCGTTTATGAAAACGCTGCGGCCGAGCTTTATATTTTTGCCGCAATCGGTGTAAAAGGGCGGAAAAAGGCTGAAATGTTCGTCTATTTCGCGCCCGGTGAGGCGGCTCATGAGCTCTCGGATTTCCTCCGGCGTGTGGTAGCTAGAGTTGAGCTCTGCGGTTATTTTCAGCGCCTCCTGTGCGAGGACGTGCATCTTCATGGACACCGCGTCGTTTCTGCGCACCGGCTCGCCGCTTGCGAGCGCGGCGCGGAACTCCTCCAGCGATATAAGTCCGGCTCCGTCCTCCGGCGGCGAGGCGGCGCTGCTTTCAAGCGCGGCGGTGAGGCTCGCGCCGTTTTCTTCCGCATGTATTTTTCTCACAGTCGTATCCTCCTCAACGCTCTGCCCCTCAGGCGCATTTGTACCTGTCCTTCCCGCAGACGGTGACGTCGCCGTCCGCGCCGGGGATGTCGCGGATAATTTCGCCTACGGCAGGGACGCAGATGCGGCTGCCGCTCATGGGGTTCTTGATGCTGAGCACGGGCGTGGTTACCGTCGCTTCCACCTCGCTGCGCTCAAAGGCGAGGTCGGTGTCTGTCATGCGGCAGTTGACGAGCCTGAGCCCCCTGCAGTAGCAGAACGGCTGCGTGCCGATTATCGTGCAGTTCTCAAGCGTCAGGTTCTCGCTGTACCAGGCGAGATACTCGCCCTTGACCACGCTGTTCCTGACCGCAACGTTTTTCGCGTGCCAGAAGGCGTCCTTGGTGTCAAAATTGCAGTTTTCAAAGCTCGAGTTTTCGATGTACTGGAAGGAATACTTGCCCCTGAGCGTCACATTGCGAAAAAGCAGACTGCTCGAG
>CALXGL010000131.1 GCA_944387825.1 uncultured Oscillospiraceae bacterium
AATTGCGGGGTCGACGGTGCGGGCGAGCTCGGGGAAGCGCCCTTCTATCCCGGGCATGGGCGTATACTGGCTCATGAGCGAGAAGAGCACGCCGCCCATGGGGAAGTGCTCGGCCACCCAGTCGATGACGCCGATAGAGTTGTCCGTCCAGCCGGGCAGTATGAGGTGGCGGATTATGACGCCGCTCTGAAGTATGTCGGCGTCGTCAACACGGTATGGCCCCGTCTGGCGGAACATCTCGAGTATGGCAGCCGCCGCGGTCTCGGGATAGTCCGGCGCGTTTGAATACTTCTCCGCCGGGATGCGTGAGGAATACTTGAAGTCCGGCATGTATATCTGCACCAGACCCTCGAGCCGCCTGAGCGCCTCGACGCTCTCGTAGCCGCTCGAGTTCCAGACCACGGGTATGCCGAGCTCGAGCCCGTCGAGCGCCTCGGCTATGGGCCGGATGAAGTGCGTGCCGGTGACAAGGTTGATGTTGTGCACTCCCTTGTCGCGCAGGCGCAGCATGACGCCGCGCAGCTCGGGTACGCTGAGCTCCTTCCCCAGCCCTTCCGGCGTGGAGATGGCCGCGTTCTGACAGTAGGCGCAGCCGAGGGAGCAGCCGGTGAAAAAGATGGCGCCGCTGCCGCGCTCACCGGAGATGCAGGGCTCCTCGCCATAATGAGCGGCGGCCCTTGCGGCGCGGGGCCGGGCGCCGCAGCCGCAATATCCGCGCTCCCCGGCGGAACGGTCGGCGCCGCACATGCGGGGACAGTCAAAGCAGGCACTCAAAGTCCTATCAGCTCCTTCGTGTGCGTATAGGGTTCACGCGTTACGCTCATAGGCTTCATCCTGCCGCTGGCAAAGCCCTTGGCGGCCAGCCTGAGCATCTTTTTAAGCGTATACTTGCTCTCTCCGGCAAAACGCTCCGAACGGTCATAGCGTACGGTTTCGCACTTGAAGCCCAGACGGGTTATCAGCCCGCGCAGGAACAAATCGTCGCCGTGATAGAGCGCAAGGGCGTCCAGAGCTTCAGGGCTCATAAGCCTGAAGTCGGCGTGGTCATAGATAAGGCTCGAGCCGAAGAGCTGCATTATTCTATAGTAGGCCCTGGCCGTGTTGCGCTTTAAAAACGTATCGGTCTGGCGGCTTGCGCGGACGCCACAGACGATGTCAGCGCCGGCGGCGTGTTTTTCCGCCATATCATATATGGCGTTGACGTCGTCCTGCAGGTCGGCGTCTATGGAGACGGAGACCGCGCGCTTGTCCCTGGCGCACATGAGTCCCTCCGTAAGGGCGGTCTGATGCCCGCGGTTGCGGTCCAGGCAGAGACCGGCAAAGCGCGGATCGCCGGCATTGGCCTCTTTGATGATTTCCCAGGTGCGGTCGGATGAACCGTCGTTTATGAACAGAACCCGGCTGTCCCCGGAAGCGTAGCCGCGTTCAACAAGCGCCGTCAGGCATGAGCCAAGGCGCTTGATGGTTTCCGGAAGGACTTCCTCCTCATTATAGCAGGGAACTATGATGAAATATTTTTCCATTTTGACCTCCACGGCGTGAAAGTGATGCCTACATTATGACACAAAACCGCGTGATATTCAATATCGGAGCCCGTCTATGGCGTGTTTTACAAAAAATTAATTAAAAAACCCTTATTTACGGCATAATTGGTATTGTAATCTTCCCGATTAGGTAGTAAAATGTGCTTGCGAAAAAAATAGCAGGAATGTCACGGACGTATGTGACGAGTTTGGAGGAGCAGGTATGATAGATATCGTGCTTGTAGAGCCGGAGATACCGAACAATACAGGGGCGATTGCCCGCACCTGCGCGTGTACCGGCGCCAGGCTCCATCTTATCAAGCCTCTGGGCTTCGACATTTCTGCAAGCGCAGTAAAGAGGGCTGGGCTCGACTACTGGCACCTCGTTGACCTGACGGTATACGAGAACATAGACGAGTATTTTGCCCAACGCGGTGACGCCAATATATGGCTCACCACAACCAAAGCCCCGCGCAGTTATGCCGACTGTGACTGGAGCGGGGATGTAACGCTTATGTTCGGCAAAGAGACCGCCGGGCTGCCGGAGTGGCTGCGTGAGAAATACCGCGAGCGCTGCGTGCGGATTCCGATGGTTTCTGAGGCGAGGAGCCTCAATTTATCCAACGCCGCCGCCATACTCACATATGAGGCGCTGCGGCAGCAACGTTTCCCGGGCTTATTAGACTATGGCCAAATGAAACAGGAGGAATGAAGCATGAACTACAACAAGAAAACCGTACACGACTTCGATCCCCACGGTAAGAAGGTCCTTCTCCGCTGCGACTTCAACGTTCCCCAGAACAAGGAGACCGGCGAGATAACCAGTGACAAGCGCATTGTAGCCGCGCTGCCCACCATCAAGTACCTGCTTGATAACGGCGCCGCCGTTATCGCCTGCTCCCACCTGGGCAAGCCCAAGGGCGAGTGGAAGGAGAAGCTGAGCCTCAGGCCCGTCGCCAAGCGCCTCACGGAGCTGCTGGGTATGGACGTCATCATGTCCGCCGACATCGTTGGCGAGGACGCCAAGGCCAAGGCCGCCGCTCTGCAGCCCGGTCAGCTCATGCTGCTTGAGAACCTCCGCTTCGACAAGCGCGAGGAGAAGAACGACCCCGAGTTCGCCAAGGAGCTCGCGAGCATGGCCGAGGTCTATGTCTCCGACGCCTTCGGCACCGTCCACCGCGCCCACGCCTCCACCGCCGGCGTCGCCGCCTACCTGCCCGCCTATGCCGGCCTGCTGGTCGAGAAGGAAATCTCCGTCATGGGCAAGGCCCTTTCCGACCCCGCCCGTCCCTTCGTCGCCATCCTCGGCGGCGCCAAGGTCAGCGACAAGATTGGCGTCATCAACAACCTGCTTGAGAAGGCCGACACCATCATCGTCGGCGGCGGTATGGCCTACACCTTCAAGCTGGCCCAGGGCCACACGATTGGCAAGAGCCTGCTCGAGGCTGACCGCGTCGAATATGCCAAGGAGATGATGACCAAGGCCGAGGCCAAGGGCGTCAAGCTGCTCCTGCCCGTCGACCACGTCTGCGCGGCCGAGTTTTCCGCCGACGCCGAGCCTGTTGTCACCGGCGAGGACATCCCTGACGAACTCATGGGCATGGACATCGGCCCCAAGACCGTGGAGCTCTATAAGGACGCCGTCAAGGGCGCCGGCACCGTCGTATGGAACGGCCCCATGGGCGTTTTCGAGTTCGCCAGCTTCAACAAGGGCACCTTTGCCGTGGCCGAGGCTGTTGCCAACTGCGGCGGCGTGACCATCATCGGCGGCGGCGACAGCGCCTCCGCGGTTGAGAAGAGCGGCTATGCCGATAAGATTACACATATCAGCACCGGCGGCGGCGCCTCTCTCGAGTTCCTCGAAGGCCTGGAGCTGCCCGGCGTTGCCTGCCTGCTGGATAAGTAAAGGAGCACTCAAGATGAACAGAAAGTACCGCAAGACCATAATTGCCGGCAACTGGAAGATGAACAAGGTGCCCAGTGACGCCCGCCCCTTCGTAGACGAGCTGCGCGCGCTGCTTCCCAAGAGCAAGACCTGCGACACCGTGCTCTGCGTTCCTTACCCGATTATTCCGGCCATGTCCCGCGCCATAAAGGACACCCGCATCGTCTACGGTGCGCAGGATGTATCCACCCATGAAAGCGGCGCTTACACCGGCGAAGTCAACGTCGCCATGCTCAAGGACCTTGGCTGCCGCTACTGCATCGTCGGCCACAGCGAGCGCAGGGCTTACCACGGCGAGACCGATTCCGCCGTCAACACCAAGGTCCGCGCCCTCCTCGACGCCGGCATTACACCGATAATCTGCGTTGGCGAAAGCCTTGAGCAGCGTGAGCGCGAGCTGACGCTCGAGTTCGTGGATTACCAGGTCAAGGCCGCTCTTGCGACCCTCGAGCCCAAGCAGGTCAAGCGCTGCGTCATAGCCTACGAGCCCATCTGGGCCATCGGCACCGGCAAGACCGCCACCGCCGAGCAGGCCGCCGAGGTCTGCGGCTATATCCGCGCCGTTATCCGCGGCATGTTCGACGCCCGCGTCGCCCGCGCCGTCAGCATCCTCTATGGCGGCAGCATGAATGCGAAAAACTGTGACGAGCTGCTCAGCCAGCCCGACATCGACGGCGGACTCATCGGCGGCGCCTCTCTCAAGCCCGCGGAGTTTGCCCGCATAGTTGAAGGAACCGTTCAGGAGTAAAATATGTCAGATATCAAACCCACCGCACTCGTGATACTTGACGGCTACGGCATAGGCGAGCCGAACGACGGAAACGCCATCTATCTCGCCAGGACCCCCGTCATGGATGCGCTTCTGGCCGGATGCCCCAATACGAAGCTCTCCGCTTCCGGCCTTGACGTCGGCCTGCCCGACGGCCAGATGGGCAACAGCGAGGTCGGACACACCAATATCGGCGCCGGCCGCGTCGTCTTCCAGGACCTGCCCAAGATTACCCGCGAGGTTGAAAACGGCGAATTCTTCAAGAACCCCGCCTACCTCAAGGCCATGGCTGACGCCAGGGAAAGCGGCGGCGCGCTGCACGTCCTGGGCCTCCTCTCCGACGGCGGCGTCCACAGCCATATAAAGCACATCTTCGCCATCCTCGACATGGCCAAGCGCGAGGGCCTTGAGAAGGTCTACGTCCACTGCTTCCTCGACGGGCGCGACGTCAACCCCACCTCCGGCGCGGGCTTCGTCGAAAGCCTTCAGGCCAAGTGCGCCGAGCTCGGCAACGCGAAGATTGCCACGATTCAGGGCC
>CALXGL010000132.1 GCA_944387825.1 uncultured Oscillospiraceae bacterium
AGCGGCAAGAGCCTGAACGCCGTCATCCACGCGCTGTTCTACTCGCGCGACGGCGTGTTCAACTCGCCCGTGACCGTCTGCGCGAAGTTCATAGTCGTGTTCATAATCTTCGGCGCCTTCCTCGAGAGGACGGGCATCGCCAACTTCTTCATAGACCTGGCCAACTCCGTCGCCGGCTCCGCCTCCGGCGGCCCCGCGAAGGTCGCCGTCGTGGCCAGCGCCCTCGAGGGCATGGTCTCCGGTTCCTCCGTCGCCAACACGGTCGGCTCCGGCTCCATCACGATACCGCTGATGAAAAAAACCGGCTACAAGCCGGAATTCGCCGGCGCGGTCGAGGCCGCGGCCTCGACGGGCGGGCAGATAATGCCGCCAATTATGGGCGCCGCCGCCTTCCTCATGACGGAATACGTCCTGGAGCCGTACAGCCAGATTGCGGTCCAGGCCATCCTGCCCGCCATACTCTACTTCCTCGGTATCTTCATCGCCGTCCACCTGGAGGCGAAGAAGAACGGCCTGCGCGGCATACCCCGCGCCGAGCTGCCCAAGTTCACCGAGCTTGTCAAGAAGGTCTACCTGCTGGCCCCGCTGGTCATTCTGATATACCTCGTCAGCTCCAGCACCCGCTCCATCCAGGTCAGCGCCTCCATCGCCATCGTCGTGGCCGTTATAGCGAGCCTCTTCGATAAGGAAAACCGCATAACGCCCAAGCGCTTCTTCGAGGCCCTCGCGGCCGGCGCGCGCGGCACGATAACCGTCGCCGTCGCCTGCGGCATCGCCGGCATCATCGCCGGCTGCATAACCGTCACCGGCCTCGGCAGCAAGCTGATAACCGCCGTCATAAACTTCAGCGGCGGCAACGTCTTCGTCGGCCTGCTGCTGACCATGATATGCTGCATCATCCTCGGCACGGGCGTGCCCACGACCGCCAACTACTCCATCATGGCCACCACCTGCGCGCCCCTACTCAACGAGCTGGGCGTCAACCTCGTGGCCGCGCACTTCTTCGTGTTCTACTTCGGCATCGTCGCCGACATCACCCCGCCCGTGGCCCTCGCCGCCTACGCCGGCAGCGCCATTGCCAAGAGCAACCCGATGAAGACGGGAGTGCAGGCGACAAAACTTGCGATAGGCGCGTTTATCGTGCCGTATGTGTTCGCAATGAACCCGCAGATGCTGTTTATCGGCGCGACCGCCGGGGACATAGTCCTGATATGCATCACAGCCGTGCTGGGTATGTTCGGTGTCGCCGTCGCAATGAACGGCTTCCTCTACGTGAAGCTGCACTGGTACACGCGCATCGGCTTCATGGCCGGCGGCCTCCTGCTGCTGGTCCCGGGCCTCGCCACCGACATCGCCGGCTTTGTGATACTCGCCGTCCTTGTCCTTGTCACCCGCGCGCTCAGAAAATCCCGCGAAGCCAAAGGCACAGCCTGACGCACAATACCAAAAAGCCCGTCCATTTGGACGGGCTTTTTCCATGCTTTAAGGTTTTTCAATCGGTCCTTGCGAGGAAGACCTCGCGGCAGAGCGGCCTGACGGCCTCATACGCCTTCGCGGCGCTCTCCGCGTCGGGAAAAAGGCCGAACACCGCGCTGCCCGAGCCGCTCATGGCGGCGCCCAGCGCGCCGTTATCCAGCAGCTGCAGCTTTATTTCCTGCACGGTGTTGGCGGCGCGCTTGCCCAGCGCGTCTTCGAACACATTATACATGCGCTGCGCCACGCCCCGGACGTCCCCGGCCTCCAGCGCGGCGATAAGCCCCGCGGTGTCCGGATGGCAGCGGCTGCGGCGCGAGTCTATCCGCCCGAAGAGCTCCGGGGTCGAGCAGCTGAAGTAGGGCATGCATATTACGGTGTCCGTCTCCGGCAGCTTCGGCAGGGGGGTGAGCAGCTCGCCGCGGCCCTCGGCGAGAGCCGTGCCGCCCATGAGGCAGAAGGGCACGTCGCTGCCTGCGGCGAGGGCCGCTGCCTGCAGCGCCGCGCTGTCCAGCGCGCCGCCGTGCAGCTCGTTGAGGGCCAGCAGCACCGCCGCGGCGTCGCTCGAGCCGCCGCCGAGGCCCGCGCAGACGGGTATGCGCTTCGTGATGCGCATGTGCGCCCCGCCCTCGCGGCCCAGGGCCGCGTAATAGGCCCGCGCGGCCTTGACGGCCACGTTCTTGTCGCCGGTGGGGATGTAGCTGCGGTTTGTCTGCGCGAGATAGTCGCCCGGCGCGGCGCTCTCCACATATACGTCGTCGGCGAGCGTGCAGCTCTGCATGACCATGCACAGGTCGTGGAAGCCGTCGGGACGCCTGCCCAGTACGTCCAGCGAGAGGTTCAGCTTGGCCCTGGCCTTTACCGTTACGCCGCTCATTTGGCAAAAAGCATCGGCATAAGCTGCGTGCCGGAGTCGAGGAAGGGGCCTTTTTCGCCGTTGGCCTCGCTGTAAGCTAGGCCCGAGCCGGGCTGAAGCTCGCGGCTGTCGTATATCATGAAGGGCACCGGCGTCGCGCCGTGCGCGCCGTTGCGCATGAAGGTACGGTGGTCGGAGAGTATAAGCAGCCGGAAATCCTCGCCGCGTGCGCGCAGAGCCTCGCAGAGCGGCTTCGCCACGCGCTCGGAGAGGCACTCGACGGAGTATATCTTGTGCTCGAGGTCGTGGTTGTGCGTGGCCTCGTCCGGACCCTCGAGATGTATGGCGGCGAAGTCGTGTTCCCTGAGGATGTCGAGCGCCGCGGCCGTCTTGGCCTCATAGTCGGTGTCCCACTCGCCCGTGGCCGTCGGCACGCTGACGGGCTCGAGCCCCACGAGGACGGCAATCCCGTGGCAGAGCGGCACGGCGCTGACCACGCCGCCCGACGCGCCGTAGTGCTCCGTGAAATCCGGCAGCTTCGCGCCCTTGCCCTCGGCCCAGAACCATATCCCGTTGGCGGGCAGCTTCCCCTCTGCGCGGCGCTTTTCGTTTACCGGGTGGTGCTCGAGAAGCACGTTGGCCTTCTCCATGAGCGCGAGAAGCGTCTTCGCGTTCTCGTTCCCGCGCGGCAGGATGGGGCCAATCTGCTCGTTGAGATGGTCGTGCGGCGGGGCGAGGACGATGCCGGTCAGGTCCGCGTTTTCCTGTACGGCGAGGTGCCTGAAGCTCGAGCCCGGGCGCACGCTCATGCCCGCGGCCTTCGCCAGGGGCGCGAACCCGGCGTTATTGAAAAGCCACTCCACCAGCTCGTCGCTCTCCTCGCCCTCTATTGAGCCGGCGCTGTGCGAAACCATGGTCTTTTCCGCGTAGGGCAGGCGCTCGTCTCCGCCGAGCGTGACCATGTTGCAGCGGTAGCAGGCGCCGCCCTCGGGCATGGTCCCGCCGCCCGCCGCGAGCTCCAGCGGGGCGCGGCCGGAGAAATACTTCGCCGGATCGCAGCCGAAGATGCTCATTATGGCGGTGTCGCTCCCGGGCGGGAAGCCCTCGGGTATCGTCTGCACCATGCCGAGCACTCCGCGCTCCGAGAGCGAATCGAAGAAGGGCTTATCGCAGACCTCCAGGGGGGTCTTTCCGTTGAGCTCCGGCAGGGGATCGTCCGCCATGCCGTCGCCGATTATGAGTATGTACTTCATTTGAGTTCCTCCGTAGGTGCTGTGTGGCCGTTGAGGCATATACGTAGTCATTATAACTCATATTTTCACACAATTAAAGTGTTGATGTGAGATTATGTCCCATTTGAGAGGGCGAAGTTTGTGAAAAAAATCGCTATTTGCATCTTGAACTCCGTAAGCCTTTGTGCTATCATGCAACTGTACATTATCGCGGGAGGTGGGTTGCTTGCCCAAGAACGCAAAAAAAGAAAAGCAGGCCGCGGCTGAGAACGAGCGCATCCAGCGGGAGCTGGAGGAGACGAGGAAAAAGCTCGCGGCGGAAACCGCCGCGGATATGATTGTTCTCCGCGCGCTTCTGGACGCGGAAAAACAGGCTCGCGGTATTGAACAGGCTGCCGACGACTACAGCGTCGGCGTGGAGTGGCGTCTTACGGAATCCGAGCGGGAGATAGACGCCGCCGTGCGCGCAAAGGTGCGCGCCGAGGTGGAGAAGGACGCCGCGGAGGCCGCAAAGAGGTCCGACGAGCAGATTGCCGCCGTACGAAAGGAAGCCGAGGCCAAATGCGCGGAGATATCCGCGCGCTTCGAGGCGCGCCGCGGCGAGTATGCGGACAAGGTGTTCAACCTTGTGATTGGTGCAGCAAATGAATAATTCCGCCCGCCGCGCGCTGGATATAGCCCTTGCCACAGAGGCCAGGGGCATGTATGCCGGACTGCTTACGGCGGAAGAGAAGCAGCGCATAGCCCAGGTGCGTTCCGTGCAGGAGTTTATGACTCTGCTGGCGCGCAACGATGCGTGGAGGGCCGCTTCGCTTTCGCTTCAGGCCGAGGAACCGACAGACGCGCTTTTTTCCGACGCGATAAGCCGCTGCATATTCGCGGACTATGAGAAGCTGTACAGGTTTGCAAACGACATGTCCCGCCAGTTCCTGAGCTTCATCACGCTGGACGTGGAGCTGCAGGCCATAATGCGCGCGCTGCGCCGCATAAGCTCGCCGGCGCAGACGCCGACGGGCGACTCCGCCGGGCTGCCGGCCGTGCTGCGCGATTTGCCGGGGCATAACCTCGAGCGCCTGCGCAGGGCAAAGACCTGGGAGGAGCTCAAGTCCGCGGCTTCGGGGAGCATATACGCCAAAGCGCTCATGTCGCTGGAGATTGACGAAAAGACCGGGCTGCCGGCGCTGTCGGACGCCGCGGCCGGACTGGAGTCGCAGTTTTATAACGCGCTTGGCGACTATATGCGCAAGGGCTACACCGGCCCCGCGCAGAAGGAGCTCGCCGCTAGCGTGGCCTTCAGGGCGGATATGCTCAACATATCATATATAATGAGGCTCCGGCGCTTCAACGCCGCGCCGGAAAAGGCGGAGAAGCTGCTTCTGCCCCTGCACGGCTCGGTTACCGCCGCCGTGGCGCGCCGCGCGCTCGAGGCGGGCAGCAGCGCCGAGGCCTTCGAGATACTGCGCGCGACCCGCTCCGGGAAGTGGCTTCCGGAAGAGCCGGAGGGCTCGGCCGAGGCAATGATACGCGCCGCGCAGAACGCGTACTTCCGCAAGGTGCTGCACAGGCAGCTCAATCTGGCCGCCGTCTACGCCTTCATCACCCTGAAGGAATATGAGGGCGACATGCTCCGCCGCGTCTTCGTAGCGCTGCGCTACGGGCTGTCTCCGGAGGAGTTCATGGATTGACGCCGCAATACGACAAGCTCAATTTTTACATAACCTGAACCTGAGAAAAGGGAGGGCAGATACTTGGCAACGGAGAAACTGATAAGGGCCGTGGTTTCCGGCCCCGCAACAGCCATGGACGACGCCATACGGGCGCTTATGCTCGACCACGAGTTCCAGCCGCTGCAGGCCAGCAATGAGCTCGGCGGCCGGGGAGAGCTGCAGGTGCCCGAATGTGACGACGTGTACCGTCCGGCACTGGATTCCGTCGTGGCGCTGCTCGGCAAGCTGGGCATAAAGCCCGCTTTCCGGGACTTCAAAAACGCCGGATACACGCTTGAAAACTGCAGGAAGGCCATAAGCGACCACTCGGTCGCGGTTACCCAGCTGGCCACAAAGCGCAACGCCGCTCTGAGCCTCGCGCATGACGACAGGGAGCTGATAAGCCGGCTCGAGCCGTTTTCCCTGCTGGAGGTGGACCTGGAGGAGCTGCTGGACGTGAAGAGCATGAGGCTCCACTTCGGAAGCACGGAGCTGGAATACTGGGCGAATCTGCGGCGCATGGCCGAGGAGGACAGCGGAGTGTTCCTGTTCCGCTCCGGCTTCACGTCCGAGAAAATCTACTGCATAATACTCAGCCTGCCGGGCACGACCATAATGTCGGAGGAGCAGCTGCACTCCGTGGGCCTCACGCTCGAGGAGATGCCGAACGCGGCCGGCCTGACCGGCGTGCCGGCGAAGCGCATAGCCGAGCTGAAAAACGAGGCCGCCGAAGCGCAGAAGCAGGGCGAGGAGCTCACGCGCCAGCTGCAGGCTCTGGGGGAGAAAATCTCGGGCGAGCTGCTTTCGCGCTATTCCTGGCTCAAGTACATGAGCGAGGGCGTGGCCCTGCGCCGCATGGTGGGCGTGGAGAAAGACTCGTTCTATATGTGCGGCTGGCTTCCGGCAAAAATCGAAGACAGCTTCAAAGCCGCGGCCAAGGCCCTCGGCTGCATGTGCCGCTTTGAAAAGCCCGGCCCGCATGATACGGGGAAGGTCCCCGTAAAGTTCAAGAAAGGCCGCCTGGCGAAGGTGTTTTCCCCTTTCGTTGACATGTACGGCGTTCCGGCCTACGGAGAGGCCGACCCGAGGCTGTTCCTCGCGCTTACGTACTGCCTGTTCTTCGGCATGATGTTCGGCGACATCGGCCAGGGCGCAGTACTCATACTCGTGGGGCTGTACATGTACAAGAAGCGCGGTTCCTGGCTGGGAGGCATCCTCGCCTGCGTGGGCGTACCGGCCATCCTGTTCGGATTCGTATACGGCAGCGTGTTCGGCAACGAGCATCTGCTGCCCGGATTCAAGGTCCTGGAGGGCAACGGCGTCGTCACCATACTGCTGGTGAGCGCGATTATCGGCATAGTGCTGATTCTCTTCACCGGCGTGCTGAACATCCTGACCTGCTTCCGCCAGAGGGATTACCGCCGCGCGCTCTTTTCCGCCAACGGCGTCACCGGCGTGCTGTTCCTGACGCTGCTCGTCGCCGGCGTGGCGCTTCAGCTGCTGCTCGCCATCCCCGTGTTCTCAAGCGCGGTGTACTGGATAGTGCTCGCAGTGCTGCTGCTCAGCATCTGGCTTTCAGAGCCGCTCGGGATATGGCTCCGCCTTACTCACCGCGAGGAGGGGCAGAGCATGGGCATGATGATAGGCGTGGGCTTCTTCGAGCTCTTCGAGGCCGTCCTCGGCTGGCTCTCCAACTGCCTGAGCTTCCTGCGAGTCGGCGCATACGCCATCATCCACGCCATCATGATGATGATAGTGTACCAGCTTTCGGCGCAGGCCGACGGGGGGTACAGCATCTTCGGCCTTGTTATAGGCAACGTTATCGTCATGGTCATAGAGGCCGCGCTTGTCTGTATCCAGGCCCTGAGGCTGGAGTTCTACGAGCTCTTCAGCCGCTTCTATACCGGCAGGGGCGTTTCCTTCAAGCCCGCCGTCGTCGATTACAGCTCCGGCCGCGCCTGAGCCGTATATAAACCCGCTAAATAAGAGAATTATCTGGAGGTTTACAAAATGAAAATCTTTATTATCATCGCCGTCGCCCTCGTCCTCGCCGCGGCCATAGTCGTTCCTCTGTACATGATTGCCCGCCGCGCGGCGGCCGGAAAGAGCGTTAAGAAGCCGCTCTACGCCCATATCGCCACCTTCTTCGGAATATTCGCCCTCTGCGGCATCGCCTTCCTCGGCCAGGGCGCCTTCGCCGCCAGCGAGGCCGCCGACGCCGCCACCGCCGCCGGCACCGACTGGACCAAGGCATTCGGCTACCTGGGCGCCGCCCTCGCCGTCGGCCTGAGCGGCATAGCCTCCGGCATCGCCGTCTCCAACAGCGCCAGCGCCGCCATCGGGGCCCTCGCCGAGAACGACAGCACCTTCGGCAAGAGCATCGTCTTCGTCGGCCTCGCCGAAGGCATGGCCATTTACGGCCTGCTCGTCGCCATCATCATCCTCCTGTTCTGATGCGCTGCTTCTGCATTAGCGACGACCCCGACGTCCTCACCGGGATGCGCCTTGCGGGCATAGACGGCACGCTGGCCGCAAACAAGCGGGAGGTGGATACCGCCATATCCCGCTGCTGCGCCGACAGCGGCGTCGCCGTGCTTATCGTCACGGAGGGCTGCTATGAGCTGAGCCGGGACCGCCTGGATGAGCTGAAGCTCTCCGCGGCCAGGCCGCTGGTGAACGTCATCTCAGACAGCCATGGGAAATCCGAGGGGTCGAATTCCATTATGCGGCTCATAAACGAGTCCATAGGCATCAAGTTCTAGGAGGCGGAGGCATGGAAGAAAAGAAAAGCAAGGGCAAGCTCCAGGGCTTTATACGCGCCATTCTGGGCGAGGCCAACGAGAAAGCCGACGCCGTTCACTCCGAGGCAGACGAACAGGAGAAGGCCACCCTCGAGAGCTACCGCAGCGAGGCGGCGGCCCGCGGAGAGCAGAGCCGCATCCTGGCCATGAGCGAGACGAAGGCCCGCGAGGATAAGCGCGTCATGACCGAAACCCTCGCCGCCCGCCGCTCCGTCCTGAAGCAGCGCGAGGACTGCGCGAAGCTTGTAATGGACGACGTGCGCAGGCGGGTGAAGGCGTATCCGGACAGCCCCGAGTACGCCGCCGCTCTTGACAGCCTGCTGCGTCAGGGCCTGGCCGCAATCCCGGAGGCGAAGCGCGCGCGGGTGCTGCTGCGCCGCGAGGACATATCTCATGTAGGGCATCTGAAGGCGGCCGCGCCGGAGGTCGAACTCAGCTTCGGCGAGGGCTTCATAGACCTCGGCGGCATGATAATCGACTTTCCCGACCAGCACCGCAGGGCCGACATGACTTTCGACACGGCGCTGGAGGATTTGTCCGGAAGGGTTACGGAACTGACCGGCTTCGGCATGGAGGGTTCAGATGGATAACAACAAGACTCCTTACTATATTTATGGCGTAAACGGACCTGTCATCCATGTCCGCGGCGGCCGCAGCCTGCCGCGCATGAGCCTCGTCTATGTCGGCGAACAGCGCCTTTTCGGCGAGGTGGTGTCCTCCACGGGCGATGACAGCATTGTCCAGATTTATGAGGATTCCGGCGGACTGCGCTCCGGCGAGCCGGTTTATCCGACCATGGAGCCCATGAGCATAAGGCTCGGCCCCGGCCTCGTGGGAGGCATATTCGACGGCATAGGCCGCCCCCTCGCGAGCATACAGCAGCGCGCCGGCGACTTCATCGCAAAGGGCATCAACATAGGCGCCCTGGACGAGGAGAAGAAGTGGTCCGTCAGGCTGCGCGTAAAGGACGGCGACGAGGTGAAGGGCGGGGATATCTTTGCCGTGACGGACGAGAGCGGCATGATAGAGCACCGGTCCATGGTGCCGCCCGGGCTCGCCGGTACAATCTGCGGCGCGGTACCCGACGGGGAATACACCGTCATGGAGCCTCTGGCGTATGTGGACGCCGGACGCGAGGGCAAAAAGCCCCTCACGCTCAGCCAGCTCTGGCCCGTGCGCACTCCGCGGCCCTTTGCAGAAAGGCTCATGATAGACCGCCCGCTGGTCACCGGCCAGCGCGTCATAGACACGCTCTTCCCCGTGGGCAAGGGCGGCTGCGCGGCCATACCCGGCCCCTTCGGCGCGGGCAAGACCGTCGTGCAGCACCAGCTCGCCAAGTGGTCGGACGCGGACATGATAGTCTATCTCGGCTGCGGCGAGCGCGGCAACGAGATGACCCAGGTGCTCGACGAGTTCCGCGAGCTGAAGGACCCGCGCTCGGGCCTGCCGCTCATGGAGCGCACCATACTTATCGCGAACACCTCCAACATGCCCGTTGCGGCCCGCGAGGCCTCCATATACACGGGCATGACCATTGCCGAGTATTACCGCGACATGGGCTATCACGTCGCGCTCATGGCGGACTCCACCTCGCGCTGGGCAGAGGCCCTGCGCGAGCTGTCCGGACGCCTTGAGGAGATGCCCGCCGAGGAGAGCTTCCCGGCCTACCTGCCCAGCCGCCTCGCCGGCTTCTACGAGCGCGCCGGCTATGTGGACACCCTCTGCGGCAGCCAGGGCTCCGTCACCGTCATCGGCGCCGTCAGCCCGCAGGGCGGCGACTTCTCCGAGCCCGTAACCCAGAACACACAGCGCTTTGTGCGCTGCTTCTGGGCGCTGGACCGCTCGCTGGCCTACGCGCGCCACTTCCCCAGCATCAACTGGACGACGAGCTACACGGAATACTACAACGACCTGCTGCCCTGGTATAAGAAGAACTTCGGCGAGGACTTCCCCGAGCTGCGCGAGCGCGTTATAGCCCTGCTCAACGAGGAGAGCTCGCTTATGGAGATTGTCAAGCTCATAGGCTCCGACATCCTGCCTGACGACCAGAAGCTCGTCATCGAAACCGCCAAGGTCATACGCGAGGGCTTCCTGCAGCAGAACGCCTTCCACGAACACGATACGTACATGCTGCCCGGCAACCAGATGGCCATGCTGAGGGTTATCCTCCGCCTGTACGACGGCGCGAGGCAGCTGGTTGCAAACGGCATCCCGATAAGGCTGCTCATCGAGACCGGGATTTTCGCCTCGCTAGAGCGCATGAAGTTCGGCCTCGGCGAGGGCAGGGACCCCGGGGAATTTGAGCAGCTCGTTGACGACGCGCTCGAAAGCGTGCGCCGCGCCAACGCATAGGAGGTGAGCGTATGCGCATAGAATACACGGGCCTTGCCGAAATAAACGGCTCGCTCATAGCGCTGGACGGCATAAGCGGCGTTTCCTACGATGAGCTTGCGGAGATCACTCTGCGCGACGGCTCGCGCCGCCACGGCCGCGTCATACTGATAGACGGCAATCGCGTGGTGCTCGAGGTCTTCGAGGGCACCTCCGGCATAGACCTCAAGCACACCGGCACCCGCTTCCTCGGCAAGCCGATGACGCTTTCTCTCTCGGAGGAGCTGCTGGGCAGGGTCTTTGACGGCACCGGCCGCCCGATTGACGGTCTGGGCGAGATTTACGCCGAGGAGAAGCGCGACATAAACGGCCCCGCCATCAATCCCGTCAGCCGCGAATACCCCAAGAGCTGCATCCTCACCGGCATCAGCTCCATCGACGCCACCTGTTCGCTTATCCGCGGCCAGAAGCTGCCTATCTTCTCCGGCGCCGGCCTGGCGCACAACGAGCTGGCCGCGCAGATAGTGCGCCAGGCGCACGTTATCGGCCAGGGCGACGAGGCCAAGTTCGTAATTGTCTTCTGCGCCATGGGCATCAAGAACGACACGGCCGATTTCTTCCGCCGCGACTTTTCAGAGTCGGGCGCCCTGGGCCGTACGGTCATGTTCCTCAACATGGCCTCCGACCCCATCATAGAGCGTATCCTCGCGCCCCGCTGCGCGCTGACCGCGGCGGAGTACCTGGCCTTTGACCGCGGCTACCACGTGCTTGTCGTCATGACCGACATGACCTTCTACTGCGAGGCGCTGCGTGAGTTCTCCAGCTCCAAGGGCGAGATTCCCTCCCGTAAGGGCTACCCGAGCTATATGTACTCCGACCTCGCGAGCATTTACGAGCGCGCGGGCCTCATACACGGCAAGCCGGGCTCCGTCACGCTCATGCCCATTCTCACCATGCCGGGCGACGACATATCGCACCCGATACCCGACCTCACCGGCTATATCACCGAGGGCCAGATAGTCCTCTCGCGCGACCTCGCGCAGAAGGGCATTTATCCGCCCGTCGGCATCCTGCCCAGCCTTTCCCGTCTGATGAAGGACGGTACGGGCAAGGGCTTCACGCGCGACGACCACCCCGACCTCTCCAACCAGCTTTTCGCCTCGTACTCCGAGGTCTCGAGCGCCCGCAGCCTCGCCACCGTCATAGGCGAGGACGAGCTGTCCGCAAGGGATAAGCTCTACCTGCAGTTCGGCAACGAGCTTGAGCACCGCTTCATAAACCAGGGCATGTACGAGCCGCGCAGCCTGGACGAGACGCTGGATATGGGCTGGAGGCTTCTGAGCATACTGCCCAGGAGCGAGCTCTCCCGCGTGAGCGACAAGGTTCTGGACGCCCACTACACGGGCAGACAGAGCGGGAACGAGCAGTAAATCCGCGGCCGCCGCTTCTGCGGCGGCCCGTAAAGCGCGCCTTATGAATCGATTGGAGGCGATATTTTGCCGCAGACAGCGCCCACAAAGAGCAATCTGAACGCCGCCAAGCGCTCCCGCACTCTGGCCTCGACCGGCTATGAGCTGATGGACCGCAAGCGCAACATACTCATACGCGAGCTGATGGCGCTGATAGACAGCGCAAAAGAACTCCAGGAGCGTATAGACACGACCTTTGCCGAGTCCTACGCCTCGATGCGAATGGCGGAGATATCCATGGGCGGCGGCGCCCGCCTGGCCGCGGAGAGCGTGCCGCTGGACAACGGCTTTACCCTGCGCACAAAGAGCGTTATGGGCGTGGAGCTGCCGTATGTAAGGGACAAGAGCGAGGCTCCGGACGGGCCTCCGTACATGCTCACTTTTACAAGCAGCGAGCTGGACGACGCGTATTTCAAGTTCCAGGAGGTCAAGAAGCTCATCTGCGACCTGGCCGAAACGGAAAACTGCATATACCGCCTGGCATATGCGATAAAAAAGGCGCAGAAGCGCGCCAACGCCCTCAAGAACATAGTCATTCCCGGCCTGGACGGCGAGATTTTCCGCATCACCGACGCGCTCGAGGAGAAAGAGCGCGAGGAGTTTGTGCGCCTGAAGGTGGTCAAAAGCCGCAACGAGCGCCTGAAAGAGGAACAGAATGAAGAAGAGGACGAATAAGCTTTGCGCGGCTGCGCTCGCGCTTTTGCTGGCCCTGTGCCTTGGCGGCTGCGGCGACTCGTTCGAGAGCGCCATGGCGCGGGCTGCAAAGGAGATGGCGTCCGTCGAGAGCGTCCATGCCGGCATGCTTATCGACATGGGCTTCGACCTGGAAATAGCCGGAGAGAGCGCGGCTCTGGACTTCACGATAGACATGGAAATGGACACCGACGGAAGCCTGAGCAGCGGTACGATGGACATAAGCATGCTGGAGCTTCCGGTGAGCGTCATGTTCGTCGCGGAGAACCACGGCGAGACCAGCGATTTGTACCTCTCTTACGACGGCGGGGAAACCTGGGACAGCCTGACCGGCCTGAGCGCCGCGGAGGCCGCGGAAAACCTGGAGATGAACAGCGACGTTATGGGCACTCTGGGCTTTTTCCTGGAGTTCGCGTCCAGCTTTTCCGAGCCCATGGAGGGGGAAAACTCGCTGCGCTACGACGGGTTTTTCCCCGGCGACAGGCTGCTAGAGGCGCTGTCCATGACCGGCGGCGGCGACCTTGCGGAGGTGCCCGAGGGCACGGAGCTGCCCGACGCGCCCATTTCAATCTGGATTGACGCGGAAAGCGGCCTGCCCGTGCGCGTATACCTGGACATGACGGACGCGCTGGGGCAGTATATGACGCTTTCTCTGGCCGGGGGCGAGCTTGCGGACGGGGTCCTGAGCGTGAGCCGCGTTACGGTCACGATGGACATGAGCCGTTTCAACGCCGCGGATCCCATGCGGCCGCCGGAAATCTGATATCTGAGGTTTTGTTATGCAATGGATAGAGGCTGCGTTCCGGGCCCCGGCGGGGAAGCTGGACGAGCTGTGCGACGCGCTCACGAATCTGGGCGCAGAGGGCTTCGTCATTGAAGACGAGGCGGATTTCAAGCGCTTTCTGGATGAAAACAGACAGTACTGGGATTACGTGGACGACGAGCTTGAGGAGAGGTACAGGGGCGTCTCACGCGTCAAGGCGTACGTGTCCGACGACGCGGAGGGCCGAACCCGGCTCGCGCGCTGGACAGAGGCCCTGGGCATAGAGCCGGAGACGCGCAGCGTGGCCGATGAGGACTGGGCCGACAACTGGAAGCAGTATTATAAGCCGATCCCGGTGGGCGAGAGGCTGCTTGTGCTGCCCAAATGGGAAGACGAACCCGAGGGCAACACCCGCGCGGTGCTCAAGCTCGACCCCGGCCTGGCCTTCGGCACCGGCGGGCACGCCACGACGCGCATGTGCCTCGAGCTGCTTGAGGGCGCCGCGCTGCCTGGCAGCAGGGTGCTGGACCTCGGCTGCGGCAGCGGGATACTGGGCATAGGCGCGCTCATACTCGGCTGCGCGGAGTGTACTGGCTGCGACATAGACCCCAAGTCGCCGGAGGCAGCGGCGGACAACGCGGCCCTCAACGGCATAGCTGCGGAGAAGTACCGGATGTATACCGGCGACGTCCTTAAGGACCGGCGCCTGCGCTCGGCCCTCGGCGGGGGCTACGACATAGTGCTGGCCAACATAGTTGCCGACGTCATCATCCCGCTCGCCCCTTACGCGCGCGAGCTTACGGCTCGCGGCGGCGTGTTCATAACAAGCGGAATCATAGACGGCCGCCAGGACGAGGTGCGCAAGGCCATTGAAAAGGCTGGCTTCGCCGTTGAACGCAGCCTGACGGAAGACGGCTGGCACGCGTTCCTCTGCAAATAAGCAAAAACCCGTGCCAGGCACGGGCTTCAGCCTGCCGGCGAGGCCCTATGCGGCAGAGGGACTTGCGCATCTTTACACGCAAAGATATCCACCGGTGCCGTTCGGAGCACCGGTGGATTTTTCGCGCTCTGGCGGAAGACCGGCGCGTGCATGTGGCCGCCGGTCAGGCGGGCAGTGCGTTCCGCCCGGCCGGTTTCAGCACTATTTTTCCCTCCTCCGCGCAGGCGGTGACGGCTGAGCCGCGCCGTATCTCGCCGGTGAGCAGGGCGTCGGCGCAGCGGTCCTCGAGCTCGGCGGCAATTGTGCGCCGCAGCGGCCTCGCGCCGTTTGCGCTGTCGCAGCCGTGCTCGGCGAGCAGGGCGAGCGCCTCGTCCGTGACGGCAAGGCTTACGCCGAGCGCGGCAAGCCGCGCCGTTACCGCTTTCACCATGCCGCCGGCTATCGTGAAGAGGTCGGCCTTGTCCAGGCGGCGGAAGAGTATCGTGGCGTCCAGCCGGTTCAGGAACTCGGGGCGGAAGGTCTCGCGCAGCTCGCGCATGACCGCCTCGCGCACTGCGCCGCCGCCGCTGCCGGTGAAGCCCATGCCGGGCCGCGAATCTGTTATCGCCCTCGCGCCCACGTTGCTGGTCATAACGACTATGGCGCTGCGGAAGTCGGTCCGGCGTCCGGCGGAGTCGGTGAGATGCCCGTCGTCCATTATCTGCAGCAGAAGGTTGTATACGTCGGGATGGGCCTTCTCTATCTCGTCGAACAGCACTACGGACCAGGGCGCGCGCCGCACGCGCTCGGTGAGCTGACCGCCCTCGCCGTAGCCGACGTAGCCGGGAGGCGAGCCGATGAGCTTGCTTACGGCGTGCTTCTCCATGTACTCGGACATGTCAAAGCGGATAAGGGAGTTCCCGTCGCCGTATACGGCCTCGGCCAGCGCGCGGCACAGCTCCGTCTTGCCGACGCCGGAGGGGCCGAGGAAGAGGAAGCTGCCGACAGGGCGTGAGGGATCGGAGAGCCCGGCCCTTACGCGGCGGACCGCTTTGGCGACGGCGCAGACGGCCTCGTCCTGGCCTATCACGCGCCGGCGCAGCGTCTCCTCCAGCCGCAGCAGCCTCTCGGCTTCGCTCTGCGTTATCGACGCCGCCGGTATGCCTGTCCAGCTTGAAACCACACCGGCTATGTCGGCCTCGGTTACAGCGCCGCGGCCTGCAATGCGGGCCGCGGCGGCGGCCTCGTCCAGCAAATCAACGGCCTTGTCGGGCAGGAAGCGGTCGCCGATGTACCGCCGTGAGAGGCGGATGGCCGCGCGCACCGCGCCGTCCGCGATGGCCAGGCCGTGGTGGCGCTCGAGCTGCGGCAGAAGCGAGAGCAGCATCTTTTCGCAGGTGCTTTCGTCTGGTTCCGGAATGTGTACCGGCTGAAAGCGCCTCTCGAGGGCCGCGTCCTTTTCTATATGCCGCCGGTATTCCTCGCTTGTCGTTGCGCCGATGACCTGGATTTCGCCCCGGCTGAGGGCGGGCTTTAGGATGTTGGCCGCGTCGAGGGCGCCCTCGGCGGAGCCCGCGCCGACGATATTGTGTATCTCGTCTATGAATACGATGACGTCCCCGGCGCGCTGTACGTCGCGTAGGATGTTTTTGACGCGGTCCTCGAAGTCGCCGCGGTACTTTGTCCCGGCGAGCAGGGAGGCTATGTCCAGCGAAACTATGCGCCTGTTCCGGAGGTTTTCGGGGACCCGGCCCTCCGCCACGCGCAGCGCCAGCCCCTCCGCAACGGCGGTTTTGCCCACTCCGGGTTCGCCGACAAGGATGGGGTTGTTCTTTGTCCGGCGCGAAAGTATCTGCAGGCAGCGGCCTATCTCGGCCTCGCGGCCCACCACCGGGTCCATGCCGCCTCCGGCGGCCAGGAGCGTCAAGTCGCGGCTGTACTGGTCCAGCACCCGGGTGTCGGCCCGGCGGGCGGGGGATTTTACCGAAGTCTGGCCCTGCCCCGGGCGGCCCGGACGGTTGTCCGCCGCGCCGAACAGCGCCGTTACGGCCTCGTAGAGCTCGCAGGGAGCTTCGCCGCAGGCCTCCACCATGCGCACGCCGGAGCAGCCCGGTACGCGCAGCAGGCCGAGCAGCATGTGCTCCGTGCCCACGTAGCCGTGGCCGAGCCGGCGCGCGTCCTCGCTCGCGTATTCAAGCGCGGCGCGGGCGTTTTCCGTCAGCCCCTGCTCCGGGCCGCCCGGGGCGCCCGCGCCGCAGACCTCGACGGCGGCCTGCGTCAGCCGGAGCATGTCCAGGCCGAAGCCGGAGAGGACGCGCGCGCCCAGCCCCTCCGTCTCCGCCGCAATGCCCAGCAGCAGATGCTCCGTGCCCACATAGCCGTGCCCCAGCGACGCGGCCGTGTCGCGGGCCGCCCTGACGGCCGCCGACGCCCTGTCCGTAAATCTGACGCTGTTTCTCATGAGTAATGCCTCCTGTGCCGTCATGCCTTCGCAAAATCGATTATATGTCCCGCGCGGCGCGAGAAAAGCCGCATCCTGCGCGCCGCAAGTTGATTATAGCCGCCGGTACGGAAATTCAAACAGCTTGACAAAAGTCCGAAATAGGACTATAATAGTACCACTTCGGACTGATGGAGGCGGAATATGGACGAAATAAACGAGCTGCTGGGCAGGTTTTACTCCGCATGGCGCGCGAACGACGCGGCCTATGGCGCCTGGGCGGGCAGATATGGCCTCTCGCTTACAGAGCTGCTTATTCTCTATTCCTTCTGGGAGGAGGACGGAGAGAGCCGCACTCAGGCGGAGATTTGCCGCAAGTGGACGATGCCAAAGCAGACCGTAAACAGCGCGCTCAAGGAGCTCGGGCTCCGCGGCTATGTCACGCTCACGCCCTCGGAGCGCGACCGTCGGGCCAAGGCGGCCGCGCTCACGGAGCCGGGCGGGGAGTTCGCGTCGAAGATTATAGGGGAGCTGCGCGCCGTGGAAAAGCGGGCGTGCGCAGCCCTGGGCGCGGAGAGCCTGCGCGCGATGACAGAGGCTGTGGAGCGCTATGCGGAGCTCTTCCGCGCCGGGGCCGGGGAGGGGGCATGAAGATAAGACGCGAATTCTTGAGCTATGTTGTGCCCTCTCTGCTGGCCTTTGCCCTCTCCGGCGTCTACTGCATCGTGGACGGCTTTTTCATAGGCCGCGCGCTGGGCGACGACGGCCTCGCGGCGGTGAACATAGCATATCCCGCGGCGGCTTTTATCCAGGCCGCCGGCACGGGGGCCGGCCTGGCCGGGGCCATACGCTATACGCTTCTCAGTGCGCAGAACCGCCGCTCGGAGGCGGCGGACTGCTTCGCCGGGGCCGTGGCCCTGCTGCTGGCGCTTTCTCTGGCGATGACGGCGGCGTTCTTCGCGCTTGCGCGTCCGCTGCTTGTCCTGATGGGCGCGGAGGGCAGGGTGCTAGAGCTGGGCCGGGAGTACCTGCGCATAATTGCGCTCGGCGCGCTCTTTCAGGCGATGGCGACCGGTCTGGTGCCCTTTATACGCAATCTGGGCGGGGCGCGCTTCGCCATGGGCGCCATGATTGCGGGCTTCCTCAGCAACGCCGCGCTGGACTATGCCTTCGTGTGGCTCATTGAGGGCGGCATGGCGGGAGCGGCCTGGGCTACAATCACAGGACAGGCGGTGACGATGCTTGCGGCGGTATTTTACCTGGCCCGGCGCCGCGCGCAGCTTTCCGGAGATGTGCGCCGCGCGGCGAAATATATTCTGCCAATTCTGAAGCTGGGCGTCTCGCCCTTCGGGCTCACCTTTTCGCCGCAGATAACGGCGCTGCTTATGAACCGCTTCCTCATGCTCTGGGGCGGGGCGCGCGGCGTCGCGGTCTATGCCTGCATATCCTACGTCGTCTATATCGCGTATCTTCTGCTGCAGGGCGTGGGCGACGGCAGTCAGCCGCTCATAAGCCGCTTTTCGGGCATGGGCGACCGGGAGGGCGTCCGCCGCGTCGGCCGTCTCGCCTATGCCGGCGCTCTGGGCATAGCGCTGCTTTGCGCCGCGGCCTTCGTGCTGCTTCGGGGACATGTGGGCCCGCTTTTCGGGGCGTCCGGCAGGACGGCGGAGGATACTGAGCGGCTGCTGCCGCTGTTCGCCGCGGCCCTGCCCTTCGTGGCGCTGACGCGCGTCGCTGCGTCCGGCCTGTATGCCGCGGGAAAGGCGCTCGCGTCCTATGTGCTGGTATACGCGGAGCCGCTGCTGACGCTGGCCCTTGTGCTGCTTCTGCCCGGCCCGGCGGGCCTGGAATTGGGGGGAGTTTTGGCGGCTGTTCCGCTGTCTCAGCTGCTGGCCGCGCTGGCCTGCGCAATTGTGACTGCCATGGACAGAAATAAAGGTTGATTTTCCTGTTTATTGTGGTAGAATACAACCGTACATCAGGCCGAAGGCCGGTATAAATTTGAACGTGAACGGAGGTTAGATCCATGGCTTACGTCATTACCGACAACTGCGTTTCCTGCGGCACCTGCGCTGCCAACTGCCCTGTTGAGGCCATCGACATGGGCGATGACAAGTACGTCATCGATCAGGACAAGTGCATCCAGTGCGGCACCTGCAAGGACAACTGTCCCGCTGACGCCATTGAGGAGAACTAATGGCAGGAGCGCGTATCCGGGGGGCAGCCTCCGGATACGCGGTTTTATATCTGCAGCTTTTGCCCGCCACGGCGGGCTTTATCTATAACGGAGGAGAACATGGCGGAACTGTGGCCCGGCGGGCCGGTTTATGAGGGCGGCGGGGCCTTTCCCGTAACGACGGACAGCGTGCTGCTCGCGGATTTCGCGCGGGTCAAGCCCGCGGCGCGGGTGTTCGAACCCTGCTGCGGCGCGGGGCTTATTTCCCTGCTGCTGCTCGCCGGGGAGCCGCGCCTGGAGGTTATGGCCCTGGAGCTGGACGCCGCCGCGGCCGCCGCGGCGCGGGCCAACTTCGCGGCCAACGGCTTCGAGGCCGCGGTGAGCTGCGGGGACCTGCGCGTAAGGCAGGCTCTGCCAGGGCCGAATTACTGCGACCTCGCCGTCTGCAACCCGCCGTACTTCGCCGCGGGAAGCGGAAAAACCGCCGCCGGAGCCGCCCGGGCCGCCGCGAGAAGCGAGACGGAGTGCACCTTTTCAGACGTCTGCCGCGCCGCGGCGTACAGCCTGAAGCAGGGGGGGCGCTTCGCCTTCGTACACCGGGCCGAGAGGCTTGCCGAGGTGTTTGCCGCGCTGGCGGCGGAGCGGCTCGAGCCGAAGCGCCTGCGCTTCGTACAGCACCGCGCGGAGAGCGCGCCGGGGCTCTTCCTCTGCGAGGCGGCGCGCCTGGCGGCGCCGGGGCTGAAGGTCGAGCCGCCGCTCGTGCTCTGCGGCCCGGAAGGGGCGGAGAGCGCCGAATTCCGGCGCATATATCACTTGGAGGGCTGAACTATGCCGGGCAGGCTGTATCTTGTGGGCACGCCGATAGGGAACCTGGGCGACATCTCGCCGCGCGCGCTGCGCACGCTGGAGGAGGCGGACTTCATAGCCGCGGAGGACACGCGCGTGACGCTCAGGCTGCTCAATCACTTCAACATAAAAAAACCGCTCGTAAGCTATTACGAACACAACGCGAAGCGCTCGGGCGTGCGCATACTCGAGCGCATCCTGGAAGGCGAGACCTGCGCGCTCGTGACCGACGCCGGCATGCCCAGCGTCTCCGACCCCGGCGAGGACCTGGCCGTGCGCTGCGCCGAGGCGGGCGTGGAGATAAGCGCCGTGCCGGGGCCGAGCGCCGTCGTGACCGCGCTGGCGCTCAGCGCCCTGCCCTCGGGCCGCTTCTGCTTTGAGGGCTTCCTGTCCACCAGCGGGAAGAGCCGCCGCGAGCACCTCGAGTCGCTCAGGGACGAGCGGCGCACCATGGTGTTCTACGAGGCGCCGCACAAGCTCAGAAAGACGCTTGAGGATCTGCGGGACGCCTTCGGCCCGGAGCGCCCCGCCGCGCTCTGCCGCGAGATGACCAAGCTGCACGAGGAGGTCATACGCACGACGCTGGGCGAGGCCGCGGCCATGTACGGCGACGACAACCCGCCGCGCGGGGAATTCGCGCTGGTCATAGCCGGCGCGCCGGAGACGTCCGGGGAGGAGCATACGCGCGAGGAGGCGCTTGAGCTGGTGCGCCGGTACCGCGCCGCCGGCAGCAGCCTCAAGGAGGCCTGCCGCCTCGCCTCCGCCGAGACGGGCTTCAAGAAAAACGAGCTCTACGACCTGGCCGTGAGCGGGGAATAAAAAAAGAGCCGCGCTGCGGCTCTTTTTATTTCGGGGGGGGCGCGGCGGCCCGGGGCTCAGCCGCCGGCGAAGAGCTCCTGCACGCGGCGGACGTAGTCCGGCAGGGCGCCTTCAAAGTCCACGCCGTAGGGGCGCGGGGTATTGCGCACATATGTGCGCTCTATGCTCATTCGCACAAGGGCGCTTGCGGCTTCAAGCGCGCCGCCTATGTCCGCGCCGCGCACGAGCAGCGCGGCGAGAGCGCTGGCAAAGATGTCGCCGGTGCCGTAAAACATGCCGGGCAGCGCCCGGCTCATGGCGCTTCGCTCGACGCCCAGCGCGCGGTCGCGCACGACCGTACCTATCACGCCTTCGGCCGGGTGGACGCCGGTTATGGCAATGTAGCGTCCGGCGTGGCGGTCGAGGCCGTCAAAGAGGCGTTCTATATAGTCCCTCGGATGGGGCGCGGGGCGGTAATCCACGCCGGAGAGCAGCGCGGCCTCGGTGACGTTGGGCGTTATTACGTCCGCGCGCGCGCAGAGGCGGCGGAAGGCCCCGGCCATAGCGCGGTCAAAGCCGGAGTAGTAGACGCCGTTGTCGGCCATGGCGGGGTCGCAGATTACAAGCGTGTCCGGGCCCGCGAGCGTGCCGATTACCTCCTCGAGGACAAGTGCCTGCTCCGGCGAAGCCAGATAGCCGGAATAGATGCCGTCAAACTCTATGCCGCAGCTCGCCCAGTGACGGGCTATGGGCAGCATCTGGTCCGTTAAATCGCAGCGCGTCCAGCCTGTGAACTCGCCCGTGTGTGTGCTGAGCAGCGCCGTGGGTATGCAGGCGCACTCCACCCCCGTGGCGCTCACCACCGGCAGCGCGACGGTCAGCGAGCACTTGCCGAAGCCGGAGACGTCGTGGACCGCGACAATCCTCTTGAGTTTTGGCAGCTTGTTTTCCATGAGCGATATTTTACCACGACGCATGCCGTATGGCAACAAAAAACAGAGCCCGCTGAGGGCTCTGTTTTTTGAAATCCGGCGGCCGCCGCCAACCGGGCCGTTTTCAGTCCGCGCCGAAGGAGGAGATGCGGAAAATCCATTCCCCGCCGGCGGCCTTCCAGCCGCAGCTCACGGCGTCGGCGCACCAGGCGTAGCCGTCGATGACGGTCCCGGCGCAGCCGTCCGCCACGAAAGCTCCGGCAGAGTCGTAGAGCGTCTGCGTGCCGGCGTTGTAAATATACGTGGCGCCCGTCGCCTGGTCCTGCACAAAGCTGCATTCGCCGAAAATCACGACGCGGCTGTACTCATCCATGACGGCCTGATTTCCGTCGGCCAGCCTGACGAGCCAGAGGCTGCCGCTGTGGCCCAGCAGCTCCTCGGCGCCGGAGAAGTAGACCTGGTCCCCGCTTGAGAGGAACACGCGCACGCCGGCGGCGCCCTTTACCCAGAAGCCTCCGTCCACGGGTATGCCCGTGTAGTCAAAGAATATGGCCTGTTCGTAGTTCGTCGTGCTGTAGTACACTCCGTCGGCCTCTATGTGGCCGTAGCCGAGAGTCACCTCGCTCACGCCGGGGAGGGTAAGGCGCACGGTGCCGGTTCTGTCTATAATCTGCCACATGCCGCCGCCGTATACCGCCGCGCTGCCGCCGGTGAAGCCCGTCGCCTGCTCGTACTGCGGCTGGACGACGTACTCTCCGTTCGTGTCTATATAGCCCCAGAGGCCGTTGTTCTTCACCGCGGCCAGGCCCTCGGAGAAGGGCAGGGCGTCCTCAAAGTAGCTGGTGCGCCCCTCGTTGCGGTTGAGCGCCGTGCCGTCCGAGCGCAGGAAGCTCTTTGTGCCGCGCTGATAGGTGCAGAGCATGAGCCCGCCCTCGCATTGAGCCAGCGTGGAGACGCTGCCGGCGGCCATCATCGAGCGGTCGGAGAAATTCACGGTGTCGAACAGCAGCGTGCCGTCCTCGGCGTAGCAGACGGCCAGATTGGCCTCCTCGTCCGACACGCACAGGACGCCCAGCTCCATCGGGTACACGGAGACGTAGTCGAAGCCGCTCACCCAGCTGCCGTCCGCGCCGCAGACGGCGTACATGCCGCCGGCATCCTGAAGAATGTACACGTCTAGGTACACGGAATCCGCGCCGGACTTATAGCTGGCCGCCGTTATGCTCTCGAGCACGGGGTCGAGCACTATGCTGCCCTGCTCGGTTACCAGTCCGCCGCCGAAGGGCAGAAGGCGCCCGTAACTCTCCGAGGGCTTCAGCGTCAGTATGGTCTCCACGTCCGAACGGGTGAAGAGCGCGTCCATGGGGACATATTCGGTCAGCTCCTCGCGGTCTGTGCCGATGTTCGGGGCGATTATCTCATTTTCCGGCTCCGTCAGGTTGCCCTCGGCTCGCTCGACGGCGGGGTCGATATACTGCTCCTTGACGGCGGCCCACTGGTCGGAGAGGCCGCAGCCCGTCAGCAGCAGCGTGAGGACAAGGGCGAGCGGCAGGACGCGCCCGCCGGACGCCCGCGTATTGTCTTTGTCGCGTCTTTTCATCGCACAGCCTCCAAATATCCCTGAGAGGAGATGAACGCCTGGCCGACGCTGCCCTGGAGCCACAGCCAGAGCGTGTGCCCGGCTCCGCCCTCCTCGGCGCCGGCGTCAACCCCGGCCAGCACATCCAGCGCAAGCGCGTATTCGCCGGAACGGATGGTGTCCGCCGTGGGGGCCACCCCGTCCACCGAAATAATCCTGTACCCGTCGGCGAGGCCGAGCAGGGAACACTCGCTCCAAAGCCCGAAGCCTATGACATTGCTGCCCGTGAGCGCCGCGCTCTCGCCGGTGACGAGCTCTTCGCTGCAGCCTATGAGCCGCTCCAGCGCGGCAATTGAGCCGCTGCCCTCGGGGCGGGTGAGTATTTCTATTTCGCCTTCGCCGCCGAAAGCCGTCCAGGAGTCCTCGCGGCCGGAGAAGATGTCTTTCAGCTCGTCGGAGCTTATATCGCTCACGCGGCTGCCCTCCCCGGTGAAGAACACCAGCGCGTCCCTGGATATGGGCGCGGTCTGTATGCCGGCGGGCATATCCGAGCCCTCCGGCGCGATGACGACATCCGCGCTTCCGTCCCTGAGCGAAGCCCAGGCCCCGTCCGTGGCGCCGAAGCTCAGGAAGCCGCCGGTCTCCTCCCGGGAACAGCCGAGCATTATGGCCGCCACGGCCTCGGCCAGCGGCTCGTAGGCCGTGCTGCCGGCCAGCTGCGGGAAGGTGTCCTCGGTATATGAATAGTCCAGGGCCAGATCCGGAGCGTCGGTCGGGTCCGGGGCAAAGTCGCCGCAGGCCGCAAGCGAAAGCATGAACGCTCCGGCCGCGAGCAGCGATACAAATCTCTTCATTATTTATCCTCCGTCTTTAAGCTTGCCTTTCAAAACGTGGCGGGCATTTCGCCCGCACCTATTATATCTATTTATCTTAAACATTTATGAACAATCTGTCAATTCTTCAATTGCGGCTCTTGACATTGACAGGGCCCGGTGATATATTAGCACTCGGAGGCCGAGAGTGCCAAACAGCCTGCGCGCAGCGCGGGCGCGTGGATAGAAAAAAGCGCGGCTTTCGGTGTAAGTATGGCTTTGACCGACAGGAAAAAGAAAATACTCGCCGCCGTCGTTGAGGAGTACATCCGCACGGCAGAACCGGTGGGTTCCAAGACCATTGCGCAGACCGCAAATCTCGGCTGCTCCAGCGCCACGATAAGGAACGAGCTGGCCGAGCTTGCCGGGATGGGATATCTGGAACAGCCGCACACCTCTGCCGGGAGGATTCCGACGCCGCAGGGCTACCGCATCTACGTCAATGAGCTTATGCAGAGGCAGAGGCTCTCCATTGAGGAGACGGAGTCCATAAACCGCAGCCTGAACGAAAGGCTGAGCCAGCTGGACGACCTCGTGAACAATGTGGGCGCGATAGCGGCAAGCCTGACGAACTATCCGGCAATGGCCATCGCGGCGCCGCCTCCGGCAACAATCAAGCGTTTTGACCTCATATATATTGACGCAAATACGTTCATAATTGTTGCCATGATGAGCAACGATACCGTGAGGAACAAGCTTGTCCACCTGCCGGTGAGCGTCGGACAGGACATGATAGCCCGGCTCTCCGCGGTGTTCAACGCGAACTTCACGAACATCACGGAGGACAAGATAAGCCCGCTCGCCATCCGCGCGGCGGAGAGGGCCGTGGACGACACCATGGGCCTTACGGGCGTTATCGCCTCCTTCGCGATTGAGATACTCTCCGAGGCGCAGACGGCGGAGACCTGCGTGAGCGGCGCAAACCGCCTGCTGGCGCAGCCGGAGTATCAGGACCCGGCCAAAGCCCACGCGCTGATGAGCTATTTGAACGACGCGGAGCACATCCGCGAGCTGCCCGACGTCTACGGAGACGCGGAGGTGGGCGTGAAGGTGCTCATAGGCCCGGAGAACGTGGCCGAGGAGCTCAAGGATTCCTCGGTTGTGCTCGCGAGCTACGACATGGGCGACGATACGAAGGGGCTCATAGGCGTGGTGGGGCCCACCAGGATGGACTATTCCGCCGTGGCCGCCAAGCTGGGCCTGATAGCCAAGGCGCTTTCAGAGCGGCTGGGCGCCGGGATGCAGCCGCCGCCCGGACTGGACAACAAGCTGATAATTAAGCAGATAAAGGAAGATTCTAATGGACAGCACGAACAATAGGCCGGAGGATGTAAGCCCCGAAGAGGAAAGCGCAGCCGCCGCCGAAAACGAAAAGGCCGCAGAGCCCGGAAAAGAGCAGCCTGAGACCCGGGACGGCCAGGCTGAAGGCGCGTCCGCAGAGGATGCGAAAGCGGAAAAGAAGAGCAGGAAGGCCGAAAAGAAGGCCGAAAAGGCTGCGGAGGACTGCGCCGCCAAGGTCGCGGCCGAGCACGACCGCTATCTGAGGCTGGCCGCGGAGTACGACAACTACCGCAAGCGCTCGGCCCGCGAGCGCGAGAGCATCTACTCCGACGTGAGGGCCGACACGGTGACCAAGTTCCTGCCCGTGTACGACAATCTTGTCCGCGCGCTCGAGCAGAGCACGGCCGACGAGGCCTACCGTAAGGGCGTGGAGCTCATTATGACGCAGTTCAAGGACATCCTAAGCCGCCTGGGAGTGACGGAGATTGAGGCCGTGGGCAAGACCTTTGACCCGGAGCTGCACAACGCCGTCATGCGCGATGAGGACGAGACCCGCGGCGCAAACGAGATAGTCCAGGAGCTGCAGAAGGGCTTCAAGCTGGGCGACAAGGTCATCAGGTACGCCATGGTAAAAGTGGTCAACTGCGATTGAGACAACAATCCAAATTCATATAAATTTATTCTTGTATATTAACTGGAGGCATTAATCATGGGCAAGATAATAGGTATAGATCTCGGTACAACCAACAGCTGCGTGGCCGTCATGGAGGGCGGCGAGGCCGTCGTCATCCCCAACGCCGAGGGCGCGCGCACCACACCGAGCGTAGTCGCGTTTTCCAAGACCGGCGAGCGCATGGTCGGCCAGGTCGCAAAGCGTCAGGCCGTCACCAACCCGGACCGCACGATAAGCTCCATAAAGCGCGAGATGGGCAGCAACTACAAGGTCAACATCGACAATAAGAGCTACACTCCGCAGGAGATAAGCGCCATGGTGCTGCAGAAGCTCAAGACCGACGCCGAGGCCTACCTGGGCGAAAAGGTCACCGAGGCCGTCATAACCGTCCCCGCGTACTTTACCGACAGCCAGCGCCAGGCCACCAAGGACGCCGGCAAGATTGCCGGACTCGACGTCAAGCGCATCATCAACGAGCCGACGGCTGCGGCCCTTGCCTACGGCCTCGACAAGGAGACCGACCAGAAGATAATGGTCTACGACCTCGGCGGCGGCACCTTCGACGTGTCCGTCCTCGAGATTGGCGACGGCGTTATCGAGGTTCTCGCCACCGCCGGCAACAACCGCCTGGGCGGCGACGACTTCGACGAGTGCGTCACCAAGTACCTCGTTGACGAGTTCAAGCGCGATCAGGGCATCGACCTCTCCACCGACCGCGTCGCCATGCAGCGTCTGCGCGAGGCCGCCGAGAAGGCCAAGTGCGACCTCTCCGGCGTCACGAGCACCAACATCAACCTGCCGTACATTACGGCGGACGCCACCGGCCCGAAGCACATGGACGTCACGCTGACCCGCGCGAAGTTCAACGAGCTGACCCACCACCTGGTCGAAAAGACCACCGGCCCCGTGCGCCAGGCCCTCAGCGACGCCGGCCTCAAGGCCAGCGACCTGAGCAAGGTCCTGCTCGTCGGCGGCTCCACCCGTATCCCCGCCGTGCAGGAGGCCGTCAAGACCCTGACCGGCCACGAGGGCTTCAAGGGCATCAACCCGGACGAGTGCGTGGCCATCG
>CALXGL010000133.1 GCA_944387825.1 uncultured Oscillospiraceae bacterium
CACAAAGAGAAGAAACGCGGCTATCAGCAGCAGCGGCACCGCCACGACACAGCATATAAGCGTTATCTTGGCCTTTTTTCCCATCATGTGCCTCCTGTTTGGCAGTCAGTTCAAGTTACTCGACGTAGTTGACAGTCTCCTCGCCGTCGGTGTCGCGGTAGGTGTAGACGGTGAAGCCGTCGTAGTAGAGGTTGCCGTCCTCGCCCTCGCCCAGGCAGCTGGGGGCATAGTCGCTGCTCTCCGGCTCGCCAATCGCGGCAATGAGGTCGGCGAGAGGCGCGCCCTCGAAGGTCTTGGCGGTCTCGAGCAGGCTCGCACCGGACTCGCTGGGTTCGGCGGCGGGTTCGGTGTCATCGGTCTCGGCGGCCGCAGGCTCGGTAGCCGCAGGTTCCGTCGCTGGGGCGGTGGGATCGGGTTCAGCCTCGCCGCAGGCGGCGAGAGAGAGAGCCAGAGCGGCGCAGAGCAGCATAATAAGAGCTTTTTTCATCTTTATCCTTCTCCTGATTCTGTGTTTATGCGGGCGATGCGGAGTTCGCCGCCCGAGTACCAGGCCGCCTCGTACTCTCCGCCGCCCTCACCGGGCAGCACGGCGGTAAAGCCGCCGTTCGTCAGCAGCGCCTCGTACCACGCGCCATTATAACCTATGTAGACGGCAGAATCAACGTCTATCTCGTCGGAAATTATTCCGGACAGGCTGTGGTATCTGTCAGATTCGCCATCCAGGCTGAGCCGCGCCGTCCCTTCGGCGGCGCCGTCGCGGTCGAGCTCCCGCTCCGGAGCCGGGAAAAACGGCGGCTGCTCATAGAGCCAGGCGAGGTTCCTCTCAACTATCTCTACGACGACGGCGTCTGCGGAAAGTTCCTGCGCCGCAGTCAAATCATAGGCCGCCTGCCGCGAAAAGCGGGCAGCGCCCCAGCTCTCCGCCATGAAGGGATATAAAAGCTCGCCGAAGGAATCACGGAACATCATGAGCGTCCCCTCCCCTGCCCCGGCCGTATCTATTGTGATGGAATCCGGGCGGATGCCCTCGTCCTGCGCAAAAGCGAGATTAACCGGAGCATCGTCCTTTTCCGTGTCCTTTCCGTCGGGATAGAGCATTTCAAAGAGGTCGCCCGTATGGCTTTGAGTCTCGAACTCATAGCCGCCGCCATAATCGCTCTGCACCCCCAGCGCGGCGTTTATTGCGTCCGCCGCCATGGCCGCGCCGCGGCTTGTCCAGTGCGAATCATGCTCGAAGTAGAGCGTCGCGTCCTCGGCGGCGAAGAGCTCGAACAGGTTTACATAATTCACGCCAAGCCGCTCCAGCTCTTCCGCCAGCCGCGCGGCGTTCGTGCTCTCTTCAGAGCGCGGATAATCCGGCATATGCTCTCCGTAGAGCGAGCTCTTGTTGGGCGCTATGGTAAAGACGAAATCTGCGCCAAGGCTTCCGGCGTACTTGCTCATCAGCGAGAGATTTTTCGCCGCTGCAAACAGTTCGCGCTCCGTCATCGGCTCCGTGCCCGTATAGTCGGCGAGCTCGTCGGCGTAGAAGAGCCAGCCGTCGGAGCCTAGTATTACTCCGTCCTCGGCGCTCTCGCCGAAGGCGGCCTCCACATGCGCCCAGAGCGTTATAAGCGGCTGCCTGAAGGCAAAGGCTTCGTTTACATAATCCGCCGTATCGCTCAGCACCTCGTTGTTGAACGCGCCGTCCCTGTCCAGGAGCTCAGGCTTTTTCGGCGCCGATTCATTGGCGCGGGCCTCGCCGGGACCGAGAATCAGCATTCCCGCGCCCGGGATAAGGCAGAGAAGAATAAAAAGCGCTGTAAAGATTTTGGCTGCAAGCTTCATGCTTCAAACTCCGTAGTAGTAATTCCATCCGGCGGCGAACCACCAGACCATCGCGAACATGTCCTTGCCGTACTCGCCGTCGCGGCGGTAGGCCATTTCGGTCTCGCAGTCGTAGGTAAGGCGCTCGCCCTCGTCGTTGACAATCGTGACCCAGCCGTGGGGCTCGTAGTCCCAGCCCATCGTGCCGGAGACGGCGGCGGCGTCGTAGCCCAGGCCGCGCGCCAGGGCCCAGAAGGCGGCGGCGTAGTTATAGCAGTTGCCGCGGCCCGTTGAGAACATGGTGTAGGCCTCCTCGACCTCCCAGCCCGTCTCACCGACGTTGTAATAGTTGCGCCTCAGGTACTCGAAGCTGTCGCGCGCGTAGTCGTAGGCGGCTCGCAGCATCTCGTCGCGAGTCTCATATTCGGCGCAGATAGGCGCAAGCACCTCGGCGACCAGCGCGTCGAGCTCGAGGTTCCCGCTGGTATAGCGCCCGTCCGTGCCCAGGGTTATGCCGTTTACCGTCTCGTCAAAGACGAACTTCCCATCCTCGTTCACGTAATAGAGGTAGCCCGCTATATTTACGAAACCCGGCTCGAAATCCTCACCGGCGCAGCTGCCGTCCGGGCCGAAGTACATGCCGTCTATCTCCGTATCAGTGACAAAAAGCCCGTCGTCGTCCACATAATAGAAAGCCCCGTCAACAATGGCCGGCCCTGGCGCGTAGCTCACCGCGCCTTCGCTATCAGCGCAGGCGGCGAGCTCCGCAGCTCCCGGCCTGTCCGCCGCAAGGTCGGGCGCAGGCGCGCTCTCCGGCGCAGTATAGGTGAAGCCCCCGAGCGCGCAGATTATCTGAGCGGCCTCCAGACGCGTGAGCGGCGCATCCCCGGAAACGGCCTCCAGCTCCGAGGGCCTGAAGAGCCCCTCGAGAGCCGCGGAAAGCTCAGATGCGGTCGCCGTCTCCTTTTCCGCCAGCCCGGCCGCGGCCTCCGTCCCATTGAGCAGGGCGGAGACGCCAGACGCAAGCTCCGCGCCCGTCACCGGCTCATCCGGCTTAAGCCTGCCCAGCTCGTCGTACTCAAGCCAGGGCGTCATCGCCGCCGCCAGTTCAGGCGCAACGAGGGCCGTGTAGTGCGCGTCCTCAGCCGTGTTCGCGGCCGGGTCGGCCTCTCCGCCGTTCTCATCCAGCCAGCAGACGAAGCGCTGGCCTGCCGCCGGCTGTACATCCGGGATTTCCGGCGTCTCCCCCGGCTTGAGTTCATATTCCGTCGTGTTCCCGTTCACTGTGAAGCTGAACGTCACACCGGAAAACACGCCCGCGCGGGCCGCTATCGTGAGTCCCAGGCAGGCTGTTACAATCACCAGCACAAGACCCAGCAGCAGAGTTTTCATCCTCATTCCGGTCACCTCGCAAGCTCAGAATTGAGAGTAGATAAACGGCGCGAAGCCTCCGCTCGCCAGCGAGGCGAAGCAGAATACGGCCAGCGCAAGGCAGCCGGCATAGCAAAGCAGCTCAACCGCCGGCCTGCCTCCCAAACGCGCTTTCAGGCGCGGCAGCAGCGGAGCGGAGCAAACGCAGCCCAGCGCAAGGGCAAAAACCGTCCAGCCGGCCAGCGTGTCGGCAAGCAGCACGCTGCCGGCAAGAGAGAAATCCCAGCCGGCGAACATCGCGCCTATCATGGCGAAGCCCTCTGAAACGCTTGCGGCGCGGAACATGGTGAAGCCTATGCACACGGCGAGCAGCGTATATATGCGCGAGAGCAGCCTGCCCGCCGCGCGCTCGCGCCAGCGGTTGACGTCGAGTATTTTAAGGCTTTCGAGCGCGCTGAGCAGCCCGTGCCACGCGCCCCAGAGCACGAAGGTCATGTTGGCCCCGTGCCAGAGGCCGCAGAGGACGAAAACCACAGCCTTGTTTGCCGCCGTCCGCCCCCTGCCCCGCCGGGAACCGCCAAGCGGTATATAGAGGTAATCACGGAACCAGAGCGAAAGCGATATGTGCCAGCGCCGCCAGAAGTCCGTAATGCTCACGGCGGCATATGGGTGGTCAAAGTTTTCGGCGCATTTGAAGCCCAGCGCCCTGCCCAGTCCGCAGGCCATGTCGCTGTAGCCGGAGAAGTCGAAGTAGAGCTGCAGCGTGTACGCAATCGCGCCCATCCATGCTATGCGCGCGTCGAGCGCCGCGCCCGCGGAAAAGGCCGCGTCCGCAGCCGAGGCCGCCGCCCCGGAGAGTATAAGCTTCTTGGCGAGTCCGAGTACGAAGCGGCGGAGTCCCTCCGCCGTATCCGTCCAGCCTCTGCTGCGCACGGTGAGCCTGGCCGAGAAGTCCGAAAAGCGCGTCAGCGGCCCGCTCATAATCTCAGGCAGGAAAGAGATGTAAAAGAGCGCGGCAAAGAAGTTCCTCGTACCGCTCTCGGGGCTGCGGCGCGCGTCGGCGACGTAGCTTATGCCCTTGAAGGTAAAGAAGCTGACCCCTGCCGGAGCCAGTATGGCGGGCAGGTTGACGTTCAGCCCGGCCAG
>CALXGL010000134.1 GCA_944387825.1 uncultured Oscillospiraceae bacterium
CATGGCGGACTTCTCAAGCCCGCGTGACTTCTCCTCCGCGGAGTGCGGGGCGTGGTCGGTGGCTATCATGTCGACCGTGCCGTCGAGTATGCCCTCTATGAGCGCCGCGCGGTCGGCCTTTTCGCGCAGCGGCGGGTTCATCTTGAAGCGCCCGTCCTCCCGCAGGTCGTCCTCCGTGAGCAGGAGGTAGTGCGGCGACGTCTCGCAGCTGACGTCCACGCCGCGCTCCTTGGCCTCGCGTATGAGCTGCACGGACTCCTTTGTCGAGACGTGGCAGACGTGGAAGGCGCAGCCCGTCTCCTCCGCGAGGCGCAAATCGCGCTCGACCTCGCGCCACTCGCTCTCGGAGCTTATGCCGCGGTGGCCGTGCGCCCTCGCGTAGGCTCCGTCGTGGATGTACCCGCCGTTTAAAAGCGCGTCCACCTCGCAGTGCGCGGCGAGAAGGTTCCCGGTTTCGGCGCAGGCGGCCATGCAGCGGCGCATCATGTCCTCGTCCTGCACCCCGCGCCCGTCGTCCGAGAAGGCGGCGGCCAGGCCGTGCATGCCGTATATGTCCGCCATCTCGCCGCCCTTTTCGCCCACGGTCAGCGCGCCGTAGGGGTATACCTCGATGAGCGCGTCGCGCCCTATTATCTCCAGCTCCTCCGCCAGATGCTCCGCGCTGTCCGGCACGGGATTGAGGTTCGGCATCGCGCAGACGGCGGTATAGCCGCCGCGCGCGGCGGCCGCGGTGCCGGACGCAATAGTCTCCTTATAAGAAAAACCCGGCTCTCGCAGATGAACGTGTACATCGACAAGACCGGGAACAATACGGCAATTATTGAAATTAAAAACAGGAACCCCGTTCTCGGGAACGATACCGGGCTCCACGCGGGCGACAACGCCGCCGGAAACCTCGACGTCAGAGGGAACAAAACGCCCGCCGAGGAACACGCTGCAGCCCTTTATCACGAACTTATCCATGCCCTTTCCTCCCTTCGGACGTGTTAAAAGCCCGCATCGCGGGCCGCATTTCGACGTATTATATCAGAGCGCCGCGCGCTTGTCAAGGGTGAAGCGCGCAGATGAGACGCGGATGGCGGCGCCGGACTTGACATCTATTACGTTTACTGATATATTTATTACAGTAAACGTAGGAGGCGGCTATGAGGGATTCGGTTCAGGGCGGCGCGCTGACGGAGGTCACGTTTTACATTCTGCTGGCGCTCACGAAGCCGAGGCACGGCTACGCTGTGATGCAGTTCATATCCGAACGCACGGGCGGGCGGCTCCGGCCTGGCGCGGGAACGCTGTACGGCGCGCTCGGCGCGCTGGAGAAGCGCGGCTGGATAGTCCGCTGCGGTGCCGGCGGACGGCGGCAGGAATACGAACTGACCCCGGACGGCCTTGCGGCGGCGCAGGCTGAGCTTGCGCGGCTGCGCGCGCTGGCGGATGCGGCGGAGGAAATACTCTGGGAGGCGGACTGCAATGGTAAAACGCAGATACTTCGGCCCGATGCTGAGGGCGCAGGCCAGATGGCTGAACAAAATGGCGTCCCGGGGCTGGCGCCTGGCTAACACCGGCAAGCTGGACTACTATTTCACACCCTGCGAGCCCGGCGAATACCAGTACGCTGTGGATTACACCGGCAATATGTCCCGCGCGCACGGGGACGACTACGCCGCGTTCCTCGCCGGATGCGGTTACCGCACGTGGTTCAAAAATGTAAACTTGCAGTGGTCGTACGGCAAGGCGCGCTGGAACCCTTACGGCGAGCCGGGCGCGCGGATAAGCTCCGACCGCACGAACCTCGACCGCGAGCTGCTCATAGTCGAACGCCGGGCCGAGCCGGGTGAATTCCGGCTGTACACGGTTGAAGAGGAGCTTGAGGCCCTGCGCGTTATGCTCCGCCGCTGCCTCTGCGCGTCGCTCATCTTCGCCGCCCTCGGCGCGCTCGCTCCAGCGCTTGGGGTATGCACGCCGCTGCAAAGCCTCGCCCTCTGGGCCTTCGCCGCGATATTCGCCGTCCCCTGCGCGGCGTGCGGCCTGAGGATGGCAGAACTGCGGCGCGGAAGATAGCAGGCGATTCCCGGCCTGTCATTGCAGGCGCCGTGTTAATCGCGCGCTGCGAATAGAAGCGGCTCAGTCGGTTGTGATATGGACGTCGGACACCCTGCCGTCGGCAAAATCCAGAATCAGCCATTCGCAGTCAATGCTGATGAGCCCGCGCTCCAGACCCATGCAGTACACGTAGCGGTTGTCCGCATTAAAATACCCGTAGTCGTTGTTGTGTTCGCCCAGCAGCGCCGTGACGTCCGCCTCGGTCATTCCGACAAGCTCATATTTTTCAAGCAGGTCGTCAACAATTGCCGTGCGCCCGTCAGGATTATTCAGCCACTTTTCGCTGCTGAATGTGTGCTTATAGCGGTAAACGACGGCTGCGGCAGCGACGGCTAAAACCACGGCCGCAAGAATGCCCAGGGCTATATAGTTTACGTGTTTGGCCTTCCGGGCCTCTTTTTCGAAATCCATATTTTCTTCCTTTCCGCTCAATGGAGCCGCTCTTGTTTCAATCCCTTCCTGCCAAACAGACGTCAGGCTCCGCCTAAAGTTTCATTTTCACCATACAGGCTTACAAAAAGCGCCCGCGGAAGGCCGCGGGCGCTTTCGCTTTAATAGCTGTAGTTGTGCGCTTTTTCGAGCACCATGTCCTTGACCTTGAGCAGGCGGACCTTGGTCGAGTTCTCGTTCTCGGCGAGCTTCATGGAGATGTAGTGTATGTTCTCCTCCAGCTCGGGGATC
>CALXGL010000135.1 GCA_944387825.1 uncultured Oscillospiraceae bacterium
GGTCGGCGTCGCCGGCGGCGATGACCAGCGCCATGATGAGCAGCAGCACGCCCACGACGACGAACATCATGTAGGCCGAGCTCTTGCGCACCAGCTCCGCGCCGAAGGCGCACAGCAGCATGGAGACAACTATGACTATGCCGACGCCGATCCAGTAGTTGATGCCCCAGAAGTCCTGAAGCAGCTGGGCTATCGCGTTCAGGCTGCCGCCCGCGGCGGAGATTATCGTCACAAAGAACGAAAGGTCAAAGAGAATGACCACATACTTGTTGCCGAAGAGCTTTGTGACCCAGCTCTCATAGTCGTAGGCGTGATAGAGGCGCGAAAACTCCATCGAGCAGTAGAGCGCAAAGCCGAGCAGCGCCATGGCCACGAGCGTCATGACGATGCCGGGGATGCCGAAGCCGACGTAGTACTGGTTGAGCTGCGTGCCGCTGGCGACGCCGGGGCCGAAGTGTGTACCCATCCAGACGGAGGCGACGCCTATGAATACCGGCAGGCCTTTCTTCTTGGTGTTTTCCATATTTGACCCTCTTTCATTCTCCCTCCCGGAAGCCCCTCGCGCTCAGCCGAAGCGCATAAGCTTTCAATTTCCGGTGTGGAGTGATACGAATACAGTAAACGTTTCCAGCCCAAAAGTCAAGAAAAAAATTTTGCAAAGCAACGATTTAAACTGACATTTTTGTGACAATAGACATTTTATAAACGTTTCATTTGTCCAAGCAGACAAATCGTAGGCGCAATTGGAAATTTGAGCCTGCAAAAATATCTTCTCTCCGGTATTGACGGACGGGGGCATCCGTTATAAACTAGCTGTATGTTTTTTGCATAAGCTGCAAAACGGAAGGAGAGAACACAATGAAAATAGCCATGGTAGGTTCCGGCGCGGCCGGCAGCGTATTTGCGAGCTATCTGCGCCGCGGCGGCGCGGAGCTGTATCTCGTAGACCCCTACAAGGCGCACATGGACAAGGTCGCCGCGGACGGCATGATTTTCCGCAACCCCGACGGGGAGTTCCATGTCACCGGCTTCCATACGGCGACGGAGCCCGACGGCCTGCCCGTTATGGACATAGTCATCATCATGGTCAAGACCACCGCAACGGACGCCGCCTGCGAGAGCGCCAAAAAGCTTGCCGGGCCGGATACGGTTATCGTAACCCTGCAGAACGGCCTCGGCAACGAGGAAGTGCTCAAGAAGTATTTCCCCGCGAGCCGCGTCATGTTCGGCTGCGGCAACATGGGCACCGAGCTGCCCGAGCCGGGCGTCTGCGTCAGCAAGCCCAGCGCGGGAACGGAAAACATGTACTTCGGCCCCTGCGAGATGAACGAGCGCACGCGCGAAGCGGGCGAGTATCTGGAAAAGACCTTCGCCGCGGGCGGCCTGCTTCCCGTATTCTATGAGGACGTGCGCGAGCGGATATGGAAGAAGGCCACCTCCAACGCCGGCTTCAACACCGTCTGCGCCGTGCTGCGCCTGAAGATACGCGAAGTCTACGAGACCCCCGACGGCGTGAAGCTGGTCTGGGACATCTGGAAGGAGGCCAGCGACGTGGCCGCCGCGCTCGGCATCCCGGGCATCTGGGAGTACATGCAGGAGGAGATGCCGCGCCTCATAAAGGGCCTTGGCGACTACTACCCCTCCATGGCCCAGGACGCGCAGAAGCACCGCCAGACCGAGGTCGATTCCCTCACCGGCGCCATAGGCATGTTCGGCCGCAAGGTCGGCGTGCCCACGCCCACCTGCGACATAATAACCAGCCTCGTCAAAGCCATGCAGGCCAACTACGAGCGCCAGTATTGAGCCGCTGTGGACTCTGTCAGGGCCATACTCATAGACGGGCGGGACAGCGTCGTCACCGTCACGTCCGAGGCGCCCGAGGGCGTGGAAATACGCTTTGAGCTCGCCGGGCAGGCGGGCAGTCTCGTGAGCCGGGGCGTGCCGAAATACCACAAGGCCGCCCTGCGGGATATCGCCGCCGGCGAGACGGTGTACAAATACGGCGAGCCGATTGGCCGCGCGTCGGAATTCATCCCCGCGGGAGCCTGGGTGCACTGCCACAACCTGAAAGGCGGGGAGACATGAAGTTTCTCGGTTACCGCCGGCCGGACGGCCGCGTAGGGACACGCAACCACGTGCTTATAATGGCCACCGTCGGCTGCGCCGCGGAGACGGCGCGCATAGCCGCCGGGGGCCTCTATGGGGCCGTGAGCTTCATAAACCAGAACGGCTGCGGCGAATCCGGCGGCAATCTGCGCCGCACGCGCGACGTGCTTGTCGGCCTCGCCGCGCATCCCAACGTCTATGGCGTTGTGGCGATTGGCCTTGGCTGCGAGACGAACCGCATGGACGAGTTTCTCGCGGAGCTGAAGGCCCGCAGCCGCAAGCCCGTCGAGTCCCTGCTCATACAGGAGGAGGGCGGCACCATCGCCGCCGCGGCCAGGGCGCAAAAGCTCGCCCGCCGCATGATAATCGAGGCGAGCATGTGCCGGCGCGAGGAATGCGACCTGAGCGAGCTTATTCTCGGCGTGGAGTGCGGCGGCTCGGACGCCACGAGCGGCCTCGTGTCGAACCCCATCATGGGCCTCGTCTGCGACCGCGTGGTCGCGGAGGGCGGCACGGCCATGTTCTCCGAGACCGTGGAGATGATAGGCGCCGAGCACATCCTCGCGCGCCGCGCGGCGACGCCTGAGGTCGGGCGGAAGATTCTCGGCTTTGTCAGGGCCCGCGAGCGGGAACAGGCGGACGCAGGCGAGGACCTGCGCAGCGCGCAGCCCTCGCCCGGAAACAAAGAGGGCGGCATCACGACGCTTGAGGAAAAAAGCCTCGGCTGCATACACAAGGGCGGCCATACGCCCATTATGGACATGGTTGAGTGCGCGCACGAGCCGGGCACAAAGGGCCTGGTGCTCATGGACACGCCCGGCTACGACATGCTCTCCGTCACGGCCAAGGCCGCCGGCGGCTCGCAGCTCATAGTCTTTACCACCGGCCGGGGCAGCACCGTGGGCAGCAGCGTAGTGCCCGTCATGAAGGTCACGGCCAACGGCGGCACGGCCCGCAGGCTCGCCGACAACATCGACCTGGACATGAGCCCCGTGCTCGAGCAGGGGCTGAGCCTTGAGGAGATGGCGGAGCGCACCTTTGCCCAGATAATCGATACGCTCTCCGGCCGCCTCACGAGCGCCGAGGTCCTGCGTCTCGGCTACTCCGAAGCCGTAGTCAGCCGCGCCTGCGAATACTGCTGAGAACCCAAAAAGGACCGGTCCTCGGACCGGTCCTTTCCGCTTGCCGAAAACGCCTCGCAGAGTTTACGGCCGCGGCCGCAAACAGATTCGATACGTTTTTCCCGGGGGCGTGTACCTCGGGAAAAACACCGCTCGCGCAGCGGAGTGTGCGAGTGAGCGCCTGGCGCGCCACGGCGCTCCGAGTGCGCGCAGCGAAGCGCAAGCCCCCCTGACGGAGAAGGCAGAGCCTTCTCCGTCAGACTAAAAGGACCGGTCGAGGACCGGTCCTTTTGCATCCGGCGCGCAGGCCGGGCTTATGTGTTCCCTCCGGAGGCGGAGGCTTCGGATTTGCGGCTCAGCGGGTTCAGGCGGCCGTACATCCTGGTGTACTCGTATATCTTGCCGCACAGCTCGCCGGTGAGCTGGCCCGGCGTAAGGCGCCAGCGCCAGTTGCCGCCGAGGGTGCCCGGCTCGTTTATGCGCGCCTCCGCGCCCAGGGCCAGATAGTCCTGCATCTGAGCCACAAAGAGCTCCGCAACGCTGCCCATGCCGCCGCGTATTAGCCCCCAGTTTATGCCCTCGCGGCTGTTCAGGCCCAGGTAGCGGCGCGCAAACCGCGCGTCGGCACGGCTTATCTTCTTCCACCACTGCATGGCCGTCTCGTTGTCGTGCGTGCCGACGTAGCACACGCAGTTGGGCGTATAGGTGTGCGGCAGGTAGTCGCTCGGCTCGCGCGAGTCAAAGGCGAATTCCAGCGCCTTCATGCCGGGGAAACCGGAGTCGGCCACGAGCTTCGTAACGCTCGGCGTCAGATAGCCCAGGTCCTCCGCGATAAACCGCGTGTCGTAAAACCAGTCGCGCAGCACCTTTACGAGGCTCATGCCGGGCCCGGGGCGCCATTCGCCGTTCTTGGCGGTTTTCTCGCCGTTCGGCACGGCCCAGTAGCTGTCGAAGCCCCGGAAATGGTCGATGCGTATGACGTCGTAGAGCTTCTTCGCGCCCTCGATGCGCCGTATCCACCAGCCGTAGCCGTCGGCCTTCATGCGCTCCCAGTTGTACAGGGGGTTGCCCCAGAGCTGGCCGTCCGCGGAGAAATAGTCGGGCGGCACGCCGGCGACGCACTCCGGGACGTTGCGCTCGTCCAGAAGGAAGCTCTTCGGGTCGGCCCAGACGTCGGCGCTGTCGAGCGCGACGTAAATGGGCACGTCGCCGATAATCTCTATGCCGAGCGAGTGGACGTATTCCCGCAGCCGTTCCCACTGTCCGAAGAAAAGGTACTGGGCATAGGTAAAGAGCCTTATGTCGCCGTCGAGCTCGCGGCGGTATTTCTCCATGGCCGCGGCGCTGCGCATGCGCGCGTCCTCGTCCGGCCACTCCTGCCAGCTCTTCATGCCGAAGCGGCGCTTGAGCGCCATGAAGAGCGCGTAGTCCGGCAGCCACGTCCGGTTCGCGTCCACGAAGCGTGAGACTGCGGCGGCGTCCCGCTCCCAGCCGCGTTCGGTCGCAAGCCGGAGGAGCTCGTAGCGGTGCTCGTATATTTTGCCGTAGTCGATGTTCGCCGGGTCGCTGCCCCAGTCTATGCTCTCGACTTCCTCCGCCTCGAGCAGGCCGCCGTCAATGAGCATGTCCAGGTCAATCAGGTACGGGTTGCCCGCATAGGCGGAAAAGGACGAATACGGCGAATCGCCGTAGCTGGTCGGGCCCAGCGGAAGTATCTGCCACGCACTCTGCCCCGCCTGGGCGAGGAAATCCGCGAATTTATAGGCCTCCCTGCCCAGCGTGCCTATGCCGTATTTGCTCGGCAGAGACGATATGGGCAGGAGTATTCCGCTCTTGCGCATAATATTACCCCTTCACGGCGCCGGAGAGGACGCCCTTGATTATGTGCTTCTGACCGAGCAAGTATAGCACAACTATGGGCAGTATCGCAAGCACTATGCAGGCCATCATCGGGCCCCATTCCACACGGCCGTAGCTGCCCTTGAAGAACTGTATGAGCATGGGTATGGTCTTGTACTTCTGTACGTCCAGCACCAGCGTGGGCAGGAGGTAGTCGTTCCATATCCACATCGCCTCCAGTATGGCGACGGAGACCATCGTGGGCCGCAGCAGGGGGAACACAACCTTGAAGTAGGTCTGGAGCGGGTTGCAGCCGTCTATCATGGCTGCCTCCTCTATCTCCAGCGGCACCGTCTTCATGAAGCCCGCGAACATGAACACCGCCAGGCCCGCGCCGAAGCCGAGATAGATTACCCACAGCGTCCAGGGCGTGCGCAGATGCAGCGTGTCCGCCATGTTGGAGAGGGTGAACATGACCATCTGGAAGGGCACGACCATGGAGAAGGCGCACAGGCCGTAGAGCAGCTTGGTGAAGCGGGTGTGCACGCGGGTGATGTACCAGGCGAACATGCTGCAGAAGATAAGTATCGCAAAGACGCTCGTCACGGTTATCAGCACGCTGTAAAAGAGGCTGGAGAAGAAACCCTGGGCGTTTATCGCGTTTTCGTAGTTCG
>CALXGL010000136.1 GCA_944387825.1 uncultured Oscillospiraceae bacterium
AGAACTCTATCCGCCCGTCGTCGGTCATGGACTTTATACGCGCGAGGCTCTCGACCCTCACGCCGCGCGAGCGTATCCGCTCGCCGCCGGGCTGGAAGGCCTTTTCAATGCATATCCCCGCGCCGGCAACCTCGGCCCCGGCGTCGAGGCAGAGGGTGATGAGCCCGTCGAGGGCCGCGCCGTTGGCGAGGAAGTCGTCCACTATCAGCACGCGGTCGCCTTTGCCTAGATACTTCTTGCTCACGAGGATGGTGTTCTCCACGTGGTGCGTGAAAGAATAGACCCTGCTGGTCCAGAACTCGCCCGCGAGGTTCGAGCTGCGGTTCTTTTTGGCAAATAAAACAGGGCAGCCGAAAGCCAGGCCCGCAAAGCAGGCCGGTCCGATGCCCGAAGACTCAATCGTAAGTATTTTGTTGACGCCGGAGGACGCAAAGAGGCTGTAAAACTCCTCGCCCATGGCTATAAGCAGCTTGGGATCCATCTGGTGGTTCAGAAAGCCGTCCACCTTGAGCACGCCGCCGGGCAGAACTTCGCCGTCGGTCAGTATGCGCTGCTCGAGAAGCTGCATGGGCGTTCCCCTCCAATACCCTGAAAAAGTAAAATGTAAACGCACTGTTAAGACACTTAGATTCTACATCATGGGACGGGGTTTTAGCAACTGTGTTTTCGACGAATTCCGCGCAAGGCTTATGCCGCTTTCCGTGCAAAATTACCCCGAAACACAGCTCGGGGATTTACAAAGCGGCCGCTGTGGTATAAAATACAATTTACCCCGTTTGTGCGGGAATTACATTCACGGGAGGACGCCATGTCTGAGCTGCTTGACTACATGAAGGACGCCGCGGGAACGCTTTCCTCGGCGTATTTGAGGCTGCGCGCAAGCGCCTTGTCATTCGCAGAGAGCGTGGGAGCGGGCCGCGCGGCGGAGCTTGCCGCCGCGGCGCCGGATATGCTCTGCACGATAGCCTCTCTGCTGCGGGATGGGCGCGTGCCGCGCCGCGCAAAGCTGAAGCTGGGGCTGGCTGCGGCGTATATCGCCATGCCAATAGACGGGCTGCCCGGCTCGCTGGACGATATTTATGTGGGGCTTGCGGCCCTGGCCTCCGTGATGGACGACATAGGCGCCGAGGCCCTTTGCGAATACTGGCCCGGCAATGTGCAGGAGCTTTTGAAATTCAAAGCGCTCATGAGCCGCCTTAACGACCGCTTCGGCACCGGTGCGGTCCGCCGCCTGGCCGGCAGGCTGGGCATAAGCGTGGAAATAGAGGTGTCCGCTCGGTGAAGTTCGGCGATATGAAGTATGCGCGGCCGGATACGGAGGCCGCGAGACGCTGGTTTGCCGCTGCCGTTGAACGCCTTGGCGCCGCGAAAAGCTTCGAGGAGGCGGAGGCCGTTTTTCTCGAAGCGGAGGCGTGCTCGGCGAAGCTGGACAGCATGTTCACGCTTGCGCACATACGCCACGACATCGATACGCGCGACGCATTCTATGACGCCGAGGTGGCGTTCGCCGACGGCGCGGAGCCGGAGGTTCAGGAATTCGAGCAGGACTGGAACAGGGCCATGCTCTCGACGCCATTCCGCAGCGAGTTCGAGCGCAAGTATAACCGCCTTATGTTCCTGAATACGGAGATAAGCCTGCGGACGTTTTCGCCGGAGCTTATCCCGGAGCTGCAGCGCGAAAATGCGCTCACTACCGAGTATTCAAAGCTGCTGGCCTCGGCTCAGATACCTTTTGAGGGCGGCGTATACACGCTCTCGCAGCTGACGCCCTTTAAGGAGGACCCGGACCCTGAGCGCCGCGCCGCCGCCTGGAGGGCCGAGGACGAGTGGTATGCGGCCCGGGCGGAAAAGCTGGACGGGATATACGCCGAGCTGCTTGAGCTCAGGAACGCCATGGGCAGGAAGCTCGGGCACGGGAACTATATCCCCCTGGGCTATGACAGGATGAACCGCAACTGCTACGATAAGGCCGGCGTGGAAGGCTTCCGCGCCGCCGTGCGCGAGTATATAGTGCCGATTGCCGAAGAGATATACGCCCGCACGGCCGGAAGGTTTGGCAGGACGCTGCCCATGGGATACGCCGACAGCGAGCTGTGGTTCCCGGAGGGCAACGCCAGGCCGCAGGGGTCGCCGGAGGATATTCTGGCGGCCGGCCGCCGCTTCTACCATGAGCTGAGCGGAGAGACGTCGGAGTTTATAGACTTCATGTTTGAAAATGAGCTCTTTGACGTCCTCTCGCGTCCAGGAAAGGCCGGAGGCGGCTACTGCACGACGATGGACGAGTTCAAGGCCCCGTTCATCTTCGCCAACTTTAACGGTACCAGCGGAGACGTCGAGGTTATCACGCACGAGGCCGGACATGCCTTTGCGAGCTATACGGCCAGGAATATCGAGCCTGCCGACAGCCGTTCTCCCAGCTATGAGGCCTGCGAGGTGCATTCCATGAGCATGGAATTCTTCGCCGAGGCCTGGGCTGAGCTGTTCTTCGGCGAAAATGCGGATAAATTCCGCTGGCAGCATCTGGCCGACGCCGTGACCTTTATACCCTATGGCACCCTCGTAGACCACTTCCAGCACGAGTGCTATGAGCACCCGGACTGGACGTGCGAAGAGCGCAACGCCTGCTGGCTCCGGCTCCAGAGAGCCTATATGCCCTGGCTGAAGGTTGAGGACAGCCTTAGGTTCTACGCCTCGGGACGCGCCTGGCAGAGGCAGAGGCACATATATGAGTATCCCTTCTACTATATTGACTACTGTCTCGCGCAGACCGTTTCGCTTGAATTCTGGGCGATGATAAAAGAGGACCGCGCCTCGGCCTGGAGGAAGTACATGGCCTATACCCGCCTCGCGGGCACTCTTACGTTCCGGGAACTCCTGGAAAGCGCCGGGCTCGGCGACCCGTTTAACCCGGAGACGCTGAAAGGTGTGGCCAAAGCCGCGCAGCAATGGCTGGACAATAATTAAAAAAGCGGGAGGGTGAAAACCCTCCCGCGCAGCCTTTTGAAATATTTCGCGGAGGCTTGCCGCCCCGGCGGCGGTCCGGTGCTCCGGCCGTCTTCAGCAGACCTTGACTATCCAGCCGCGGGTATCGGGAACCTTGCCCCACTGGATGCCGGTGAGCTCGTCGTACAGGCGCTGGGTGAGCGGGCCTATCTCGTTGTTGTTTATGACGTGCTCCACATCCTTGTAGGCGAGCACGCCCATGGGCGAGACGACGGCCGCGGTGCCGCAGCCCCAGGCCTCCTCGAGCGCGCCGCTCT
>CALXGL010000137.1 GCA_944387825.1 uncultured Oscillospiraceae bacterium
CTCTGGTCTCGGCGGGCACGGGCTCTATAAACCTCTCGCCCGGCGAGGTGCTCTCCGCGCTTTTCGGCGGCGGGGAACAGATGGCCCGTCCGGTGCTCTTTGAGATACGCCTGCCGCGCACTGCGGCGGCAATACTTGTCGGCGCGGCGCTGGGTATGTCCGGCGTGGTCATGCAGTGTGTTTTGAATAATCCTCTCGCTTCCGCGTCTACGCTTGGCGTCAGCCAGGGCGCGGCCTTCGGCGCGGCGCTAGGCATCATAGCTTTCGGCGGAGGCGTCGTGGAATCGGGGGACTACGCAGTTCAGATTAATAATCCCTGCATAGTAACGCTCTGCGCATTTATCTGCGGCAGCGCCTCAACGGCGGTAATAGTCGCCATTTCCCGCCTGAGAAGGGATCTCGGACCGGGTGCGCTTGTGCTCGCGGGCGTTGCGCTCAGCAGCCTTTTTACCGGCGGAAGCACGCTGCTGCAATATTTCGCGGACGATACCAAGCTGGGCGCTGTGGTGTTCTGGACCTTCGGAGACCTGGGAAGCACGAATTGGGGAGAACTCGCGCTGCTGGGGCTTGTGGCGGCCGCCGCGCTTGTCTATTTCATGTTCTGCCGCTGGGATTATAACGCCATTGTCGCCGGAAGCGATACCGCGGTCAGCCTGGGAGTGAATGTGCGCGCCGTGACGCTTATCAGCATGACGGTTTGTACGGTGGCAAGCGCGCTGGCGGTGTCCTTCGTGGGCATAATCAGCTTTATAGGCCTCGTTGCGCCGCACGCGATGCGCCGCTTCGCCGGCGACGATTACCGCTGGCTTCTGCCGTGCTCCGCGGCCGGCGGCGCGCTGCTTCTGATTCTCGCCGACCTCGTTAGCCGCGTGCTCATAGCTCCGGTGATACTTCCCGTGGGCGCGATAACGAGCTTCCTCGGCGCACCGGTGTTTCTGTACCTGCTGCTGAAGGGAGGTGCCCGCCGTGCTTGAGGTGCGCGACATAAGCTTTGGCTACACAAGCGAAAGCCCCGTGCTCGACGGCGTGGGCTTCAGCGCCGGCCCGGGTGAGGTCGTGGCGGTGCTTGGCAATAACGGCGCGGGAAAGAGCACTCTTATAAAATGTATGGACAGGATACTCAAGCCCGGCGGCGGGGAAGTGCTCGTTGACGGAACAAACGTACTGCAGCTGAGCCGCCGCGAGCACGCAAGGATATGCGCGTATGTGCCGCAGACGCCGCCGGGCGGCGACATGACCGTCTTTGACGCGATTTTGCTCGGGCGCAGGCCGTACATTACCTGGGACGCTTCCGCCCGCGACAGGGAAATCGCGCACGAAGCGGCTTCTCTTCTGCGGCTGGACGGATTTTTGCTCAGGCGGCTTAACGAGCTCTCCGGCGGGGAGCGGCAGAAAGCGGCTATAGCCCGCGCTTTGGCTCAGGAGCCGCGCGTGCTGCTGCTGGACGAGCCCACAAGCTCGCTTGACCCGCACAATCAGCATGAAACCATGCGCATTGTGCGCGACATTGCCCGGGAAAAGGGCATATGCGCCGTATGTATACTGCACGACCTAAATCTGGCCGTGCGTTATTGCAGCCGCTTCCTGTTCATAAAGGACGGAAAAGCTTTCGCATACGGAGGCCATGAGATTATGACGGGTGAAAATATTGAGGAAGTCTATCATATGCACGTACATATAATCGACTATATGGGCATACCTATTGTGGTGCCGTTCCCGGAAATAAAGCTTTGAGGTGATTCCAAATGAAAAACGCGACCTGGTCGGACTGCGCGGCCTTCCATGGCCATGAGTGCGGAGGGCTGACTATAGGATATAAGGCGGCTCTGTATGCAATCGAGCTTCTGGGCCTAGAATTCTCGGGCGACGAGGAGGTCTGCTGCATAAGCGAGAACGACGCCTGCGGAGTGGACGCCATACAGGTAATGCTCGGCTGCAGCGCCGGGAAGGGCAACCTGATGTTCCACCTGACCGGCAAGCAGGCCTTCAACATATACGAGCGGCGCAGCGGCAAAAGCGTGCGGCTTGTTCTTAGGGACAGGCCGGCGGGGATGACCCGCGAGGAGAGCTTCCGGTACCTGCAGAGCAGGGAACCTGCCGAACTCTTCGATGTCAAGCCGGTCTCCATACCGCTGCCTGAGCCGGCGCGTATCTTCGGAAGCGTTAAATGCGCGTCCTGCGGAGAGACCTGTGCGGAGAGCTTCGTCCATCTGGCCGATGGGAAGCCGCTGTGCCCTGACTGCTATAAGCCGTATTCCCGTTTCGATGTGTAAAAAAGCCGCCCCGCTTAGTTCAGCGGGGCGGCTTTCTGCCGGAAGCTATGGTTCGGTGGACTCACAGGCCGCAAGGACAACGCTGCCGTTCCTGAGCGTGTTGATTATACCGGTCAGATTGCTGTCGGTCAGCGTACAGCATTGTATGCGAAGATACGCTATCTGCGGCCGCCCGTTTGCAAATGCGTTTGTAAGGTCGGAGACGGTCAGGCCGAGCCCGGAGCGTACGCCGTCAATGGTATAGCTGCAGAATAAAAGCCCGTTTTCGTCTGCGTAAGCCTCGCAAACAGGATTGTAATCGCGCGCAGAAGCGGCAATCATTATGGTTGTCGTATGCGCGGCGAGCCAGAGGGCGTCTGAGAACTCTTCAAATTCCCGCTCCGGATTGGCCGAGCAGAGCGCGCCTACATTATGCCCTTCCCCGACTATGCGGCGGACAGTGCCGGGGCTGGATTCAATGTCGCCGGCGGAGAGGAAGAACGTGGCTTTTATGCCGTAGGCCTCAAGCAAACTCAGGGCGTTGTCGCTGGGCAGGCCCTGAAAAGACAGGAAAATGACGCTGTCGGCGCCGCTTACATCGTCGTTTTCGCCGCCGGGATACAGGCCAGAATTGATATATTCCTCGTAGCGTCCCTGAATAAGCGGCCGGGCAGCGCGCATGAAAAGCTCGTCGGTCAGCACTTCCGAGCTGTCGGTTATTCTGCATACGTCGCCATAGCCGCTGCCGCGGATATACGACCAGGAGAGCCCGAACTGCCGGCATACAAAGTCAACCGGCACGTACACGGTGCTTCCGCGCATTACGGCGCTGGTGGAATAATAGCTGTTTTCCGAGTCATAGGTCTCGCCCGTGGACATGTTGAAGAAGAACTGCTTTGAGCCGGACGAAAGCTCGGCTGTTTCGGAGCTGCTGTGGTATGAGCTGTATATCCTGAACTGTGCGAATATATCTGCGGGGACATAGTACTGGCCGCCCTGGGATATGGCCTGGCTCGTGAGCGGCAGAAGGTTGTTGTTAGTTGCTATAAAGCAGACCGAGGAGTCCGCGGCCAGCGCTGCGGAAGGCAGCAGCGCGATGAACAGAATGAGCAGCAGAGATATGACCTTCTTCATGCGCAGCCTCCTTTACAATATGCCTTGATTTTAGCATATAAGACCCGTTAAAGCAAGGTGCGCAAATTTTTTTCAAAAACCCCTTGACAACAGAGCCCAGGTCTGGTATATTACAAAAGCCGCTTGCAGGGCGGCAATGAGGCCGAGTAGTTCAGTCGGTTAGAACGCTAGCCTGTCACGCTAGAGGTCGAGGGTTCAAGTCCCTTCTCGGTCGCCACCCCACGGGATAAAACCCGTGGGGCGAATTATGCTGCTGTAGCTCAGTAGGTAGAGCGCATCCTTGGTAAGGATGAGGTCCCCGGTTCGAATCCGGGCAGCAGCTCCAAAAGGACCCAAAGCTTTTGCTTTGGGTCCTTTTGCTTTGGAAAACGCGAATTTGCAAGCGATGCAAGCAAGAATTGCGCTCTGATTTCTCGACACGCCGTGACTTCGCTGCTATAATGAAGCCGAAAGGCGGTGATTCTGTGGAACTGGGCGAAAAGATTCGCGCCCTGCGCTCCGAACAGGGGCTTACGCAGGAGGACGTAGCGCGTTCGCTCAATATAACGCGGCAGGCTGTGGCGCGCTGGGAAGCTGGTACGAACCGGCCGAGTACTGAAAAGCTGCTCGCCCTGGCAGGACTTTTCGGCGTGCCGGTATCCGAGCTGGCGGGCGGCGAGCCGGAAGCTCCGGCGCCTCTGCCGAGGGAGCTGGTGCTGGACATAGCCAAGGTCGCCGCGGCCTACGCCCTGCTCTGGGTAATATGCACGCTTGGCGCGGAGCGAATAGTGACTCCGGTGATAGCTCCGATCGGCGTCTGGTATTGGTGCTCGAGACACTTCGTGCTGCCGCTCTGCTTCCTCTTCTCCGCGCTGGCATGGGCCGGAGGCCTGGTGCGGCTTGCCGTCTCGGCGTTTATTGGCCTCGTTTCCGGCATAATACTGGCCTCTGTCTGGGACGCGGCCGTATGGCCCGGACCTGCGGGAGTTAGCACCGGCTTTGTAGTTGTGATTGCGGCTGCGGCCCTGTCCGTGTCGGCAGGCGCGGCGCTTGAATTTCGCGCGGGGGAATTTGCGGCTGACAGAGGCGGCCTGCGCCTGAAGCCCAGGGTGGCCCTCGTTCTGCTGTTGTTGCTGCTGCTTGTGCTCTCGGCGGCGCATATAACGAATCGCCTTAGCTACATCTCAGGGGCAAACGACGGCTGGGAGCGCGGATTTGACGACGGCCTGGCCGACGCAAGGGCTGGGGAGGAGTACTGCAGCTCCTACAGCGCTGCTCCGGGCGGTTTTGACCAGTATTACCTCGGCTGGCAGTCTTACTATGGTTCCGGCTACGCCAAAGGCTGGGAATCCGGCATCGAGTGACGCTTGCCGTAATGCGGTGTTTCTGATATAATACCCGCGAAAGGCGGGATAGGGATGTATAAAACCTACGAGCTCTGCCCCGCGGCGGAGCTCTCTCCATATAAGACCTTCGAATGCGGGCAGTGCTTCCGCTGGAACCCTCTTGCGGAGGAGGAGTATCTGGGCGTAGCCTCCGGACGGGCGGCCCGGGTGTATGCGGCGGGCGGCAGGACGCATATAGAGTGCGAGGAAGCCGATATAGGCTTCTGGCGGGAATATCTGGACATGGACACAGACTATGCCGCGGCGCGCGAGAGCGTCATGCGAGGCGAATATCTCACCCAATGCGCGGCAACAGGCGAGGGCATTCGCATCTTGCGGCAGGACAGGTGGGAAGCGCTCTGCTCCTTCATCATCTCGCAGTGCAACAACATCCCGCGCATCAAGGGCATAGTTGAGAAGCTGTGCTCCGCCTTTGGAGAGGCCTTTGATACGCCATGGGGCGTCAAGTACTCTTTCCCCGACGCCGCCCGCGTGGCGCTTCTGGAGGAGCCGGAGCTTGCGCCCCTGCACGCGGGATACCGGGCGCCGTACATAATAAACGCTGCCCGCGCCGTCGCGAATGGGGACATTGACCTGGAAAGCGCCGGTGAAATGGACGCCGACGAGGCGCGCAGATATCTGAAAACGCTCAACGGAGTCGGGGACAAGGTCGCCAACTGCGCGGTACTCTTCGGCCTGCACCGCCTGGACGCCTTTCCCGTGGACGTATGGATAAAGCGCGCGCTTAAAGAGCATATGCCGCGGGGCTTCGACCCGGCAAGCCTCGGCGAATACGCCGGATTGGCGCAGCAGTATATGTTCTTTGCGGAGAGAGAACGGAGCAGGCTGGCGGACGGCGCAAGGGAATCTGTTTAAGGGGGAAGTGATATGGACGAGAGCTTACGCTGGCTCAAATGGGCAGCTGAACTGCAGGCACTGGCGCAGGCCGGGCTGTGGTACAGCAAAGACCCCTACGACATAGAGCGCTTCGAGCGAATCAGGGACATAGCGGCGGAAATCATGGCGCACAAGACGGACGTGCCCATTGAAAAGGTCCGCAATCTTTTCTGCAATGAGAGCGGTTACCAGACGCCGAAGATAGATACGCGCGCGGCGATATTCGAGGACGGCAGAATCCTGCTTGTGCGTGAAAACGACGGGCTGTGGTCGCTGCCGGGCGGTTGGGCGGACATAGGCCTCTCCGTCGGCGAAAACGCCGTAAAAGAGGTGAGGGAGGAGGCGGGCCTTGAGGCCCGCGCCGAGCGGCTCATTGCGGTTCTGGACCACGCCAGGCACAACCGCCCGCTGAATGCCCACAGCATATGCAAGGTGTTTATACTCTGTACCGCTCTGGGCGGCCGCTTTGAAGCCAACATAGAGACAACAGAGTCCGGGTATTTCCCTGAAGACGCCCTGCCGCCCCTCAGCGAGGGCAAGAACAGTACGGAACAGGTCCGTATGTGCTTCGCCGCGAACCGAGACCCGGACTGGAAGGTGCTCTTTGACTGAACCGATACGCAGCTTGACAAGACGCTTATCTATGATAAAATAATAAGAATCCAAGCGAGAGAAATAGAACCAAAAAATATATTACGGGGGTACGTGACATATGGATATCACCAAACACTATGCCGACCGCTTTGTGGGCGAAGGGCTCACCTTTGACGACGTGCTGCTGGTGCCGGCGGAGAGCAATGTGCTGCCGCCTGACGTGGATCTCTCCACCAACCTGACGCGCAACATCCGCCTCAATATTCCCATCATGAGCGCCGCCATGGACACGGTCACCGAATACCGCATGGCCATCGCCATTGCCCGCGAGGGCGGCATAGGCGTTATCCACAAGAGTATGCCCATAGATATGCAGGCCGAGCAGGTTGACATGGTCAAACGCTCGGAGAACGGCGTCATCACGAACCCGTTCTATCTCGGACCCGACAACACCCTCGGCGAGGCCGACGCGCTCATGGGCAAGTTCCGCATCTCCGGCGTCCCCATCGTGGACGAGGGCGGCAGGCTCATCGGCATCATCACGAACCGCGACATGAAGTTCGAGGAGGACATGACGAGGCCGATACGCGACGTAATGACCAGCGAGGGCCTCGTCACCGGCCGCGAAGGCACCACCCTCGAGGAGGCCAAGGACATACTCCGCCGCCACAAGATTGAGAAGCTGCCGATTGTAGACGACGACTTCCGCCTCAAGGGCCTCATCACCATAAAGGACATCGAAAAGGTCGTCAAGTACCCCAATTCCGCCAAGGACAAGCACGGCCGCCTGCTCTGTGCAGCTGCCATTGGAGTCACGAACGACATCCTCGACCGCGCTGGCGCGCTGGTCGCGGCGGGCGTTGACGCGCTCGTCCTCGACTCCGCCCACGGCCACAGCGCCAACATCATGCGCTGCGTCGCGCTCGTGAAGGAGCACTTCCCCGAGGTCGGCCTCATAGCCGGCAACGTCGCCACCGCCGAGGGCACCGAGGCCC
>CALXGL010000138.1 GCA_944387825.1 uncultured Oscillospiraceae bacterium
ATCTTCGTCCTCGGCTACGGCCTCGCGGTCTTCACGGGGCAGCTCACGGCGATGGTGATATACTGCCTCAGCTCCGGCCGCGGCCGCGTGCGGAAGGCCCTGCGCTTCGTATACGTCGCCGTCACCGCGCTCTGGGCGCTCTATCTCGGCTGGCGCGCGCTGGGCGCGGAGAGCGCGCTCGACGGGCTATGCGACGCCATGGTCGATCCCATAGGCCGCCTCTTCCCCGTCGCGGGCTGGCTGGGCGCGGCCTGCTATGAGGCGCTGCTGGGCAATTTTGCGCCCGCCGCGCTGCTGACCCTGCTCTGGGCGGTCTACTCCGCCGCGATAATCATCGTCATGGCCAGGGCAGATCAGGACTACTACGAGGACGTGCTGCAGAGCACGGAGACCGCCTTCCTCGCCCAGTCCGCGGCGAAGGAGGGGCGCATAGCCGACACTGCGCCCAAAAACGTCAGCGTCGGCAGGACCGGCCTCGGCGGCGGCTTCGGCGCGAGTGTGTTTTACTACAAGCACCGCGTGGAGAACCGCCGCAGCCGCAAGTGGCTGCTGAGCGGCATAGAGCTGATCTTTATCATTGCGAACCTGGTCTTCGCCTTCTTCATGCGCGATACGGGCATCGTAGCGCCGCTGGCCTTCGCGGCCTACCTGATGTTCTTCTACGTCGCCACGGGCCGGCTCATGAAGGAGATGACCAAGCCCTACGTCTATCTCGTGCCCGAGCCGCCGACCAAAAAGCTGCTCTGGTGCCTGCGCGAGAGCGCGGCGGGCTACGCCGTCAGCGCGCTGCTGAGCTTCGGGCCGATGTGCTTCTACGTCGAGGCCCCGCTCATGAGCATTGCCGCCGCGGCGGTCGCGTACTTCAGCTACGCCTACCTCTTTGTCGCCGGCAACCTGGTCACCGAGCGCGTCTTCGGCGGCATGACGGTGAAGGCGCTGGTATTCCTCTTCTACTTCATCGTGCTGATTGTCATGGCCGCGCCCGGCGTCGCCGCGGCAATCTTCGCCTCCTTCGTCCTGCCCGAATGGACGGCCCTGCTGCTGCTCGCGGGCGTCAACGCGCTGGTGACGCTGCTCGGCGTCTTCCTCTGCCGGAACATCCTCGCCAGCGCCGAGTTGAACAACTAGTTTTTTCGGGGCGCTTTCTTTGGTCTTGGCCAAAGAAAGCGTCCCGAGCCCCGAAAGAAAGCCGCTGGGCGGTTGTCCGGCGGCGCACAGCGCCTGCGGCGGATTCGCGTGAGCGGTGGACTTACGCGGGCATCCCTGTGTGGTATATGTGTAAGCCTCCAAAACCGCGCGTTCGCTTCGCGGGCGCTCAGTCGGAAGACGACGTGGGTGTGAAACGTGCGCTGAGCGGAGACGTGGGGGATTTGCGTAGACGCCAGACTCGCACCCCCAGCCCCGTGCGACGCTGCGCAGCAGTGAGCCAGGGCGGTGCGTTATACGCGGCCAACGCTAATTCCGCGCCCAAAAAACCACGTTGTCCTCTGACTAAGCGCCCGCGAAGCGAACGCGCGGTTTTGGAGGCTCATACGTATACCCATCAGGGATACCCAACGTCGGATTAAGCAGCCGCCAAATCCAACGCAAGCGCTGTGCGCCGCACGTACCAGCAGCCAGGCGCCTTTTCCTTTCGGGGGCACGGGGACGCTTTCTTTTGGCAAGCACAAAAGAAAGCGCCCCCGGAATAAAGCACTGCAACAGGAGTGTAGAAAACATGAAAACAGCCATTGTAACCGGCGGCAGCGGCGGGATTGGGCGCTGCACGGCGCGGGCGCTTGCCGGCGCAGGATGCCGGGTATTCGAGTTTTCCCGCCGAGAAAAGCCCGAGGCGGGCATAGAGCACATCACCTGCGACGTCACGGACGAGGAGGCGCTGCGCGCCGCCGTCACGGAGGTCATAGGCCGCGCCGGGCGGGTGGACATACTCGTCTGCAACGCCGGCTTCGGCATCTCCGGCGCCGCGGAGCTCACAAGCAGCGCGGACGCCCACGCCCAGCTCGAGCTGAACCTCTTCGGCATGGACAACGCCGTGCGCGCCGTGCTGCCGCACATGCGCGCCGCCGGCGGCGGACGCATAGTCTGCATGAGTTCCATCGCCGGCGTCCTGCCCATACCCTTTCAGCTCTGGTACAGCGTGAGCAAGGCCGCCATAGACGCCTACGTCCTGGCGCTGCAGAACGAGGTGCGGCCCTTCGGCATAAGCGTCTGCGCCGTGCTGCCCGGCGATATCCGCTCCGGCTTCACGGCCGCGAGGCGCAAGAGCTCCGGCGGCGGGGTCTACGACGAGCGCCTGGAGCGCAGCGTGGCGCGCATGGAGCACGACGAGGAGACCGGCATGAGCGCCGAGGCCGCCGGAGGGCGCGTCGCAAGGATTGCGCTTATGCGCCGCTCCGCGCCCATGAAAGCCCTCGGTCTGCCCTATAAGGCCGCGGCCTCAGCCGCAAAGCTTCTGCCCAGGCGGGTTTCCAACTACATAATAGGCAGAATGTACGCAAAATGAAAAGCGGCCCGCGAGGGCCGCTTTCAGCTTTTAAGCCGCTTTATAAGCCGGGATATGGGGCCTTCGCGCCCCGCGGGCGGCTCCGGGACGGCCTCTGCGGCCAGCGCCCAGTCCATCTGCGTCTGCTGCGCGTCCACGCGCTCCGCGCCGCCGCGCGCGGGCGCATAGCTGCCGTCGGGGCAGAGCGTGCGCGCCTTTACGTTGTCGGCGAGGCAGACGTCCATGACCGCGTGCACCTTCGCCCTGGTTTCCGCGGCGTAGATGGGGCAGGCCGTCTCCACGCGGCGCTGGGTGTTGCGGGTCATGAAGTCGGCGCTGGAGATGTACATGCGCTCGCTCTCGCCCTCGCCGAAGATGTATATCCGCGAGTGCTCGAGATAGCGGCCGACGATGCTGACGATGTGTATGTTGTCCGTCTCGCCGGGTATGCCGGGCAGGATGCAGCAGATGCCGCGCACGACCATGTCTATGCGCACTCCGGCGCGGGAAGCCTCGCGCAGCTTCTCGATTATGTCCATGTCGGTCAGCGAGTTTATCTTGAACTTCATGCGCCCGCGCGGTCCCCTGGCTATTTCCTCGTCCATGAGATGCAGTATGGTGCGCTTGAGCGAGTGCGGCGCGACCAGAAGGTGACTGTACTCGCCGTCCAGCTCGCCTATCGACATGTTCTTGAAGAACTCGACGGCGTCCTGGCCGATGCGCTCGTCGGCGGTTATAAGCGAGAGGTCGGTGTACTGCGCGGCGGTCTTCTCGTTGTAGTTGCCGGTGCCCACCTGGGTGATGTACTTTATCTGCCCGCGCTCGCGGCGGGTTATGAGGCATATTTTGGAGTGTATCTTATAGCTCTCGAAGCCGTAGAACACCGTGCAGCCCGCGTCCTCCAGCCGCTCGGACCAGTCTATGTTGTTCTGCTCGTCAAATCTGGCGCGCAGCTCGATAAAGACGGTGACGTCCTTGCCGTTCTCGGCGGCGCGGCAGAGGTATTCGACAAGCTTGGCCCTGCTGGCAAGGCGGTATATGGTTATCTTTATCGAGATGACGCCGGGGTCGCTGCCGGCCTCCTTCAGCAGGCGCAGGAAGGGGCCCATGCTCTCAAAGGGATAGCTCAGCAGGCGGTCGGCGCGGCTCGCCTGCCTTATCATGCTCTCGCCCGAATTTATCCCCGCCGGGCGGCAGGGTTTGAATTCCGGATAGGTCAGCGAGCGGCGCAGCTCCCCGGGCAGCTTTGCGGCGAGGGAAAAGGCGTAGCCGAGCTTGAGCGGGGCGCTTGTATAGTATATCTGCCCGTCGGCGACGGGCAGGCGCTTTTTCAGGTAATCCAGAAAATCGCCGCCTATGCGCTCGCTGAGCTCCAGCCGGACCGGCGCGAGACGTGTGCGCTGGCGCAGCATTTTGCGCATCTTCTTGCGGAAGTCCTCGCCCTCGTCCATGTCGAAGGCCTCGTCCTCGGGGTTTATGTCCGCGTTGCGCGTGACGCGGAAGACGCACTTTTCTCGCACCTCGCAGCCCGTAAACACGTCCCCGGCGCGGCGAAGCAGCAGCTCCTCCATGTGGATATAGCGCAGGCCGTCCTCACAGGGCAGGAACAGCACGTCGGGCAGCGCATCCGGCATCGGTATGACGCCGAACACGTCGCGTGAACGGTACTTCACCCAGGCCGCGACGTGCAGCACATTGTTTTTCAGGTGCGGGAAGGGGTGGTGCGTGTCCACAATCTGCGGGGAAATGACCGGCTCAACCTCGCTGCGGAAATAGCGCTGGCAGAACTTTTTCTCCCTGTCCGTCAGCTCGTCCCAGCCCAGGCGGCATATGCCGTAGCGCCGCAGCAGCCGCTCAAGCCCCAGGCACACTGCCTCCCTCTCGCGGTACAGGGGCCTCACGGCGGCGTAGATGGCGTCCAGCTGCTCCCGCGCCGTCATGCCCGAGCGGGAATCGCGCCGCTCCGGCTCGACGTTGTTCAGGTCGAAGAGGCTGCCGACGCGTATCATGAAGAACTCGTCCAGATTGCTGGTGAAGATGCTCGCGAACTTGAGCCGCTCGAGCAGCGGCACGCTCTCGTCCGCCGCCTCGGCGAGGACGCGCTCGTTGAACGCGAGCCAGCTCAGCTCGCGGTTCTGCGTATATATCTGCGCACTCATATCCTCACGCCCCTCCCTTCAAGTACGCTGAGCAGATAGCCCTCGCGCACTCCGTAGGGGCTCGTGACCACGGTGCGCGAGCCGTAAATCTCCGCCGCCGCGCTCAGCAGCGCCACGCCGGGCAGCATCGTGTGTATGCGTTCGGGCGCGATTTTCAGTATGCGGCGCGTGAGCTTCTTCGGGCTGTCCTGCGCCTGGCGCAGCAGCTTGAGGAAAAACTGCGTCCCGTAGCCCTCCTTCGGCGGCTCGCCCGCCATCCCGCGGTAGAGCGCCAGCACGCCGCGGGCCGTGCCGCCGACGCCGCACATCGGCTGCGCGGGACAGCCCTGCGAGTCCGACAGGGCGGAAAGCAGGGCGCGCCGGGCCTCGGCCTTCAAGGCGGCCAGCTCGCTCGCCGTGGGGATAATCCCGGCGACGCATTTGTTGAAAAGGCTCAGCGAGCCGAGCGGCACGCTGCGCGCCGCGGCGGCGCGGCCGGCCCTGAAGAACACCAGCTCCGTGCTGCCGCCTCCGACGTCCACCAGCAGCCCCTCCTCGCCGGGCATCGAGCGCACCGCGCCGCGGTAGTCCAGCATGGCCTCCTCGTAGCCGGAGAGCACGCGTATGTCAAAGCCCGCGCGCTCGCGCACGCTCTCAAGCACCTCTTCGCGGTTTGTGATATTCCGCAGCGAGGCCGTAGCAAAGGGGAAGCACTCGCAGCCCGGCAGCAGGTCGAGCGCCGCGCGGAACCTGCCCATAACCTCCACGAGCCTGTCCGTGCCCTCCGGGGCCATCGCCCCGCTCTTGTCCACATACGCGGCCAGGCCGACGGTGTATTTGTTGTTGAGTATGGACGTCAGGCCGCTCCCGGGGTCGAGGCGGTAAATCGCGAGACGCACTGTGTTGGAGCCTATGTCTATGACGCTGTACAAGACTATCCCTCTCTTTTTTCGGCTGCCCCGCAAGGGGCGAGAAAAAGGACTGAAATCCAAATATAATATCTGCAATGCAGATATTATACCACCGCGTGGGCTCATATTCCACGTTATACTGTCAAAACTATGTTAAATACTTGTAAAATCCCCCGTTTAACAAACAAATCCGGCGCCCCAAACGGAGCGCCGTAGAAAATCCGACGGTATTCAGCGTCCGTACCTCCCGCCGCCCGCGCGGCGGATGAGCTCGTCCCGGAACGTGCCCGCGCTGCGCGCCAGCCAGATGAAGCGCAGTATCGACATCACAATCACGCCGAGGCCGCATATCAGGGCGGCGGCCGCGCCGAGGACCATCGCCCCCGCGAGCAGGATCGCCGCCGCGGCCAAGGTGCCCAGCATAAAGAGCGCCCCGCCCTCCGAGGTGAGCAGCCAGAACATTGTCATGAGCGTGTCCGACATGAGGCGCACCGCGCAGCCCGGACAGCGCGGCTCATACCTCTGCCCGCAAGCCGCGCAGTCATCGCCGCAGAGTGTTCTCCTGTTGTCCATTTTATCCCCCTGTACAGTTCTTTCCCTCCGTGTAGAACGCCAATCTCAGTTTATTTTAACAAGATTTGCCGTTCATTGCAAGCAAATCGCCTGATTTTTCCGCCCGGTATTGACAAATCGCAGGACCGGTGCGATAATACAGGCACAAACCGGGGGAGCCGGACGGCGTACGCGCCCAGGGCTGAGAGGAAGCGAAGGCTTCGACCCTATGACCTGACGCGGGCAATGCCGCCGTAGGGAGTATTTGGGTTTCTCAGGCTTCCCCTTGCGGGAGGCCTTTTTGCTTTCCCGCGTCTCTGAAGGGAGGAATTTCGGGCGAATTGAATACGGCGCTCGGGCGTTTTCGCCCGTGCCGGACGGAGGGGGAGCGCCCTGCGTCCGGGCCGACAAGCAGCGATGGGAAGCCGTGTTCCGGCGTGAGAGGAGGCCAACAAGCCTCGACCGACCAACCTCAGGCGGGTTGACGCTGCGTCGCGCCATTTGCCCGCAAATCCAGATTCAGGGAGTGAATATAA